>CAISJH010000408.1 GCA_903885585.1 uncultured beta proteobacterium | reverse complement strand
TTGTCGCCGATCTGCACCACGGCCTGCTGGCCGGCCTTCTCCACCGTCTCGTAGCTGGCCGAAGCCTGCGCCAGGGAGCGCTTGGCGATGTCGCAGGAGCTGGTGAAGTCCACGTCACGCGCAATCGGGCTGCCCTGGAACGAGCACTGCGCCGGATCCACCGTCACGGCGATCTTGGCGCTCTTCTGAGCGGCGGCCAGCTTGGGGTTGGCGGCTTCCGTCAGCGCACTGAACAGCGGGAAGTAAGTCACCACGGCCAGCGCCAGGCCCGCCATGATGATGGGCTTGCGGCCGATCTTGTCCGACAGCGTGCCGAACACGACAAAGAACGGCGTGCCGATGATCAGCGACACGGCCACCAGGATGTTGGCGGTGGAGCCGTCCACCTTCAGCACGTTCTGCAGGAAGAACAGGGCGTAGAACTGACCTGAGTACCAGACCACAGCCTGGCCAGCCACCAGGCCCACCAGCGCCAGGATCACGATCTTCAGGTTCTTCCATTGGCCAAAGCTCTCGGACAGCGGCGCCTTGGAGGTCTTGCCCTCGGACTTCATCTTCTGGAACGCGGGAGACTCGCTCATCGACAACCGGATCCACACGCTGATGGCCAGCAGCAGGATGGAGACGATGAACGGCACACGCCAGCCCCAGTCGGCAAACTCGGCCTCGCCGATCGCGGTACGGGTACCCAGGATGACCATCAAGCTGAGGAACAGGCCCAGCGTGGCAGTGGTCTGGATCCAGGAGGTGTAGGCGCCGCGGCGGCCCATGGGCGCGTGCTCGGCCACGTAGGTGGCGGCACCACCGTACTCACCGCCCAGGGCCAAGCCCTGCAGCATGCGCAGCACGATCAGAATGACCGGCGCGGCCACGCCGATGGAGGCGTAGGACGGCAGCAGGCCTACGACGAAGGTGGACACGCCCATGATCAGGATGGTGACCAGGAAGGTGTACTTGCGGCCGATCATGTCGCCCAGACGGCCGAACACCAGCGCGCCGAAGGGGCGCACGATGAAGCCAGCCGCGAAGGCAAGCAGCGCGAAGATGAACGCGGCGGAAGGATCCAGCCCACTGAAGAACTGCTTGGCGATGATGGCCGCCAAAGAGCCGTAGAGGTAGAAGTCGTACCACTCGAACACGGTGCCGAGCGACGAGGCGAAGATGACCTTCTTTTCCTCTTTCGTCATCGGCGCCGCGGCGGCCTGGCCGCCGGAGCCTGCGATAGATGCCATGGGTGTGTCTCCTGTAAGGAATGAGTTGCACAGCGGGTCGCTACGCAATGGCCTTACTTTCGATGAGGGCTCTGACCCCCCTCTGACGCTGAACTGATGCGGGGCTTGCAGCCTAGGTGGTAACCCACCCTTGACATTTCACATTGTGAATTTCGAGGATCTGCAAGGCGCAGACTTCACAGCGTCAGACCTGGGACTCACCGCCCGAGCGCTGCCCAGGCAGACAACAACTGTAAGTTCAGGCCCGGAAGACGCGCGGGCGCGACTGGGCGGCCTGGTCCCAGGCGGGGCCGGCAAACCAGGCGTCGCCCTGCAGGGCGGCCTTGAGCATGGGCAAGGCGTCGTCGCCCCAGAAGGCGCGCCCGTCGAGCACGACGGTAGGCACCCCGAACACGCCCTGCGCCAGGGCGGCGTCACCAGCGGCGCGCAGTTCGGCCTTCACCTCGGGGCCGTCGGGGTCGCGCTCAGGCGCCAGGGCGGCGCGCAAGGTGGCCAGACGGTCCGGGCAGGCGGCGTCCAGCCCACCGCGCCACACATGGTGGAACAAGGCCTCCACCACCCGGCGGTTGGGCGTGCCCCCAGGGCGGGCGCAGGCCAGCGCCAGGCGCAGCA
>CAISJH010000407.1 GCA_903885585.1 uncultured beta proteobacterium | reverse complement strand
GGCTTGTGCGCCGACTGTTTCCTCAGGCAGTCTCGATGCCCACCTTGTGACAAATTCCTGATCTGCGACGTCGCGTGCCGTGCCGCTTCGCTCCCACTCGTTGTTCGCTGCTTTCGTCAGCAGCGTGGCCAGGGATAACTGGCCTGTTGCAATCGCATAGGCCGCCGTACAGTCCAGAAAAGAGGGTTGCAACTGCTTGCCGGACTCGCCCTGGATGAAGTCGCAGATTGACCGCAGCCAATTGGCAGACTCTGGAAGTTGATCCGAGTCGAGGCTCACCATGGCGAGGTTGAGTTGCATGATGCAACCTGAGGTTTCGTCACCCAGTCTTGCGCACAGGGCGAGTGCTTCGGTGAACGTCTGGAAGGCGTCCCGGTACTCTCCTTTGGTGCGCTGAAATTGCCCGAGTAACGAGAGCGCGGCCATCGTTTCAAAAGTCGCGCCGGTTTTCCTCGCAGTGTCCACGGCCTCGGAAAGATAGGCTTTGGCCTGATCGTCCTGGCCCAACTCCATCGAGGCATGGGCAAGCGGCTGCAGTGTCAGCGACAGCATCCGCTCCAGGCCCAGGCTTTGCGCTTCCTGTCGAGCGGTGAGCAGGACCTCCTGTGCCTCAATCACCCTGCCCAGGGACAACGCGTGGCTGCCCAGGGCGAACAAGGCGAATCCGCGCTCCTCGCCCGGGGTTTGCGCGTCCAACAGGGAGGTGGCTTGCAGTGCCTGGACGTGGCCCACGCGAATCAGCCCACGATGAACGATGTAGCGGAACGTTCCGCGCACGAGCTTCAAGGCCTTCAAGCCCCCATGGCCGCTGGTACAGGCCCACTGGTGAGCGCAGGCGATATGGGCTTGCTCGAGGTCGATCTCAGCGGCCAGGCGTGCCTGATCCGGGCCGGTCAACCCCTTTCGCTTGCTTTCCAGAAACGCCAGTACCCAATCCAGATGGCGCTCGCGCACGTCGGCACGCTCGCCTGCCGTCTCCTGGCGCCTCAGGGCGTACTCCCGCACGCTTTCCAGCAGCCTGAACCGTCCGCTGCCGGCTTCACGGGTCACCAGCGACTTGTCCACCAGTTCGCCCAGGAGTGGCAGCACCTCGGCCTGGGGCAGCGTGGCGTCGGGCACCACGGACTCGGCAGCTTCCAGCGAGAAGGAGCCGGGGAACACGGCAACTCGGCGCAGCAGGCAGCGCTCAGGCTCGCTCAGCAGGTCATGGCTCCAGTCGATCAGCGCGGCAAGGGTCTGCTGCCTGGGGGCCGCGTTGCGATGGCCGCTGCTCAGCAGGGCGAAGCGGTCGACCAGGCGCTGCCTGATCTGCGCCAGCGTGAAGTGGCGCGCTCGCGCTGCTGCCAGTTCAAGTGCCATGGGCATGCCGTCCAGCTGACGGCAGATGGCCAGCATGTCCCGGCGCTCCGAGGCTGTGGGGTCAAAGCCAGGCCGTGCGCTTTCGATGCGCTCGGCCAGCAGGGCCACTGCAGGTCGGTGTTGCAGCCAACTCTCCAGGTCCTCCACGGGATGGACTTGCCGGGCAGGGTGATCTTCGGCCGGCTCCAACAACAACGTGTCAAAGGCCGAGGGGCGTGGGTCTGCGTCAGCTTGCGCTTCGCCACCTGCAGGGTCCACCGCCAGGGGTTCCAGGCTGATCAGGCTCTC
>CAISJH010000406.1 GCA_903885585.1 uncultured beta proteobacterium | reverse complement strand
GTGCGTGGCCTGCACGCGCAGGCGCACCAGCACCTTCTCGCCCTCGGCCACGAAGTCCAGCAGCGGCAGCTCCATGTCGGGGAAGGCCGGCAGCAGCGCGTCGTGCAACTGGGCCACGCCCTGCGGGCCGCGCACCTCGAAGGGCAGGCCGGGGTCGTGGCGCACGAAGTCGGGCGCGATGTGGCGCGCCATCCACGCCGTGTCACGGGCGAGGAAGGCCTTGAAGTAATCACGGCAGATCTGCTTGTTGGTTTCTTGAACGCTCATGGAAGTCTCCTGGGGATGGCTCGGAGTTGAAGGGTGGGGTATCGAGGGTGGCGTGTGGCGCTGGGCTGTCAGACCGGGATGACATCGAAGCCCAGACGCGGAAAGTGCAGGTGAAGATCACCCGCCTGTGCATCGCGACGGTGGATGACGACTTCGGTACCGCTGGCGGCCACCAAGGTGCCCTGCACCGGCACGCGGGCGTTGTCGTCGGGGGTCACCGTCACCAGCGTGCCGGCCTTCAGCCCAGCGGGGTCGCCGTCGGCTGGCAGGTGCGTCACAGGAGCGGGGGTGGCTGCCTGGGCGGCAGCCACGGCCTCTTCGGACGTCATCGGGGTGGACGACCCGTGGCCGATGGCGGCGATGCGCTCGAACCAGGGCAGCAGCGGCGCCAGGCCCAGCAGTTCGTCGACGGATGCGGGGCAGTTCTTGCGCAGCAGGAAGGTGGTCTGCCAGCAGGCCAGATCCAGCGCGCTGGGCGCGTCGCCGAACAGGAAGGGGCGGCCCAAAGCCTGGGCGCTGGCCAGCGCGGTCTTCAGCCAGCCGTAATGCGCGTGTACAGCCTGCAGATGACGCGGCAGGTCGGGCGCCATGGCGGCCTTGCTCATGTCAAAGCCCAGATAGCCTTCCTTGCGGTCCTTGATGAACTCCGCAGGCAGTTGGTCGCCGATGTAGTGCGACAGCACGCCGATGGTGGGCACCCATATGGCACGCTCCCAGGCGAAGGCCAGGCCCTGCGCGATGCCGGCGCTGCCGTTCGGGTACAGCGTGGGCGTGGGATGCAGACGCTCCAACGCCGGCAGGATGATGTTGGTGTCGCAGTAGATGTCGGCGCCCACCTGCAGCACCGGGATGCGGCGGTAGCCCCCCGCCAGCGCATGCAGCAGCGGCCGCGGCGGCATCGGCGCCACGTCCACCGACCGCCAGGCCAAGCCCTTGAGGCCCAGCGCCGTACGCACCTTTTCGGCGAAGGGCGACAGGCCGTAGTGATGCAGGATGACTTCGGGCATGAATGTCTCCTCAAAGAATCAGTACATGATGTGACCGCCGTCGACGACGATGGTCTGGCCGCTGACGAACCCCGCCAAATCCGACAGCAGGTACAGCGCCGTGCCCACCAGGTCGTCGGGCTTCTGCTCGCGCGACAGGGCACGCGCCTTCAGGAAGCTCTGCTGCCACTCGATGGGGCGGTTCTTCGTGGCGTCGGTGATCACGAAGCCCGGGGCGATGACGTTCACGCGCACGCCCGCCGGACCGCACTCCTTGGCCAGAGCCTTGGTCATGGACAGCACGGCCCCCTTGGTGGCCACATAGTCCAGGTAGCCGGGCTGCCCCGCCACCGCCACCACCGAGGCGATGTTGACGATGGCGCCGCTGTGGCGCTCCCTCATCGCCGGCAGCACGGCCTTGCAGCACTGCCACACGCCCTTCACATTGACGTCGAAGATGCGCTGCCAGCGCTCGTTGGAGATGTCTTCGAAGGGCGTGAGCTTGACCTCGCGGAAGTAGGCCGCGTTGTTGATGAGGCCGTCAATGCGGCCGGTGGACGACAGTGCCGCTTGCGCCATGGCGCGGGTGGAGGCTTCGTCGCTGACGTCCACGCGCACATAGGTGGCTTGCGCGCCGGCGGCGGTAATGGCCTGCATCGTCTCGTCAGCCGAGTTCATGTCAGCCACCACCACGTGGGCGCCCTGCGCCGCGCAGCCCAGGGCGAAGGCCTGGCCGATGCCGGTGGCCGCGCCCGTGACGATGATGGTGCGGCCGGTGAGAAGGTCGTGAGAGGTCATGGGCGCGGGGCTCCTTGGGGTTCAGGGGAAGAGGGTGCGCGGGGCTTCGGCAAGGGGGCTCGACGGAACAGGCGAGCCTGCATGCGGGCCCTCAGGCCGCGCCAGCGCTCGGCCAGGGCGTGCACCAGCACCTCGTCGAGCAGGCCGCGGGGCCGCCAGCGCAGGAACAGCGCGATCAGCCCGCCAAAGATGACCATGCGCCAGCCGGGCAGCACCCGCGTGGCGTCCAGCAGGCCCAGATCCAACAGCACGCCCAGCAGCGGGCCAAGTGCCGTGCCGAGCCCGCCCAGCAAGGCGTAGCCCACGGCATGCACGCCCAGCATGGGGTCGAACAGCGCAGGCTCGATGTAGGTGGTGCGGTGGGCGTACAGCGCACCGCCCAGGGCGGCGAGCGCGCCTGCCAGCGCGGCGGCGGCAAGGCGCAGGCGCTGTGTGGGCACGCCCTGCGCGGCGGCGAGCAAGGCGTCCTGCCCGGTCATGCGCAGGTGCACGCCCAGCCGTGTGCGCTCGCTCCATATCAGGCCAGCGCACACGGCGGCCAGCACCACCAGAGTCATCAGGAGGTAGGCCTCGGGGGCGAGGTCGTTGAGCAGCAGCCAGCGGATGTTACGAAACCCGTCCAGCCCCGCTGGGCCCACCAGCCCCTCACCCGCCTGCGGCCCCGGCACCTGCCAGTGCCAGGCGGACAGCGCGATGCGCGCCATCTCGCCAAAGGCGAGCGTGGCCACAGCATAGTGCAGGCCCGACAGGCGCATGGTGGGCAGCGCCAGCAGCCAGGAGCAGAACGCGCCCAGCACCATGGCCACCAACAGGGCCAGGCCCAAGGAAAAGTCGAGTACGGCGGTCATCACCCCGGCGCCGTAGGCCCCCACGCCAAAGAAGGCCTGCTGGCAGAAGGAGACGCGGCCCACCAGCAGCATCACGTAGGCCGACAGCGCGAGCAGGCCCATGATGGCCATGTCGCTGGCCAGTCCCACGAGGTGCACGCTGCCGGCCACGTCCACGCCCGGCAGATGGCACAGCGCTGCCCGCACCGCCTGTGCCAGTGCGCCGTCGGTGCCCGTGGCGGCCGTGGTGGAGGAGAAGATGCGGTCGCTCACGGTCGGCCGGCCTGTGCGCCCCACCAGGCTTTGAGTCCGGCGCGATCCATGGTCCCGGCAGGTGGGTCGGCTTCGGTGGAATCCTGGCCCGCCCCCCACCGCCGCGGCCAGGCCAGCACCGCGAACAGCAGCGCATAGGTGGCGAACTCGCGGCCCTGGGCGCCCCACCAGGCCTGTGCCCAAGCTTCCACCAGCCCCAGCACCAGCCCTCCCCAGAGCACGCCGCGCACAGAGCCCAGACCGCCAAGCATGGCCGCCACCAGGCCCTTGAACAGGACCCACATGCCGAACATGGGTGTGACCTGGCCGTCCAGCGACAACACGGCAAAGGCGGCCACGCCCGACAGCGCACAAGCCGCGGCAAAGCCCAGCAGTTGCAGCCGCGCCACCGGCAGGCCCACCAGGTGAGCGGCAGCGCGCTGGTCGGCCGCAGCACGCCAGGCCAGGCCGGCGCGTGTGCGCTCCATCCAGGCGGCCAGACCCAGTGTGAGGGTGACAGCCAGCAGGGCCAGCAGCAGGCGGTCCGGCCGCACCGCCAGCTCGGCAGCGCCCAGGTTCAGGAACCAGCTGCGCTCCACCGCCAGCGACGGGAAGGCATTCAGGTGCCGGGGCAACAGGTTCACCGCCAGCTGCTCCAACTGCATCCACACCGCGAAACTGGACGCCAAGGCCACCACCTCGCGCCCGTCCGCCCCGGCGATGGGCGCGCCGCGCGGCTGCGCAGCGTCGTCGCGCGAGGTGGCGAAGCACAGCCGCTCCACGTAGCAGCCGATCAGCGTGGCGGCCACCACCACCGACAAGGCCACCAGCCACACCGGCGCCTGGTAACGCAGATGCAGCCACGCCCCGACGTAGGCGGCGAGCATGGCTGTGGCGCCGTAGGCGAGGTTCAGGCGGCGCAGGCTGCCAAAGGTCAGCGACAGGCCCAGGCCCACCAGCGCATAGGTGGCGCCATCCAGCAGGCCGTCCAGCGTGATCTGCAGCAGGCCTCCCATGGAGCCACCCCTCGCGCAGCTTTCAGTCGCCTTCAGCGGGCTCAGGGGGCCTCAAGCCGCTTCAAGCGGCTTTCTGGCTGCCCTCTGAAGCCTTCTGGCGCCCCAGGTAGGCGCGCTGGATGACTTCGTCGTCAGCCAGCTCGCCGGGCGTACCGGAGAAACTCACGCGGCCCTGCTCCATCAGGTAGAACTGCTGGGCCACCTTCAGCGCCATGTGGGCGTTCTGCTCCACCAGGAAGATGCTCACGCCCTCGGCGTGGAGCTGCCGCACGATGGAGAAGATCTCGGCCACCACCAGCGGGGCCAGGCCTACCGAGGGCTCGTCCATCAGCAGCAGGCGTGGACGCGACATCAGCGCGCGCGCCACCGCCAGCATCTGCTGCTCGCCGCCGGACAGCGTACCGGCCAGCTGCGCCGTGCGCTCCAACAGGCGCGGAAAGCGCGCGAACATGGCGTCGATGTCGCTGCGGATGCCCGCGGCGTCGCGGCGCTTGAAGGCGCCAGCCACCAGGTTCTCCTTCACGGTGAGCGAGGGAAACACCAGCCGGTTCTCGGGCACCAGCGCCATGCCGCGCGCGACGATCTGCGCCGGCGTCTTGCCCAGCAATTCCTCGCCCTCGAGCTTGACCGAACCACGCTGCGGCTTGAGAAGGCCGGCCAGCGTGAGCATGAGCGTGGACTTGCCCGCGCCATTGGGGCCAAGCAGGCAGGTGACTTCGCCTGCGCGGGCCTGAAGCGACACGCCCTTGAGCGCCTCGATCCTGCCGTAGGAGGTGGCCAGGTCGGTGATCTCCAGCATGGGGGGACTCGCGGATGAGGTTGTGGGAAGAAGGCGGCTCTTCGGTCAAGCCGCCAGGGACTCGGTACCGAGGTAGGCGGCCCGCACCTGGGCGTCGGCCTGCACCTCACCGGGCGTGCCTTCGGCGATCTTGCGGCCGAAGTTCAGCACCGCCACACGGTCGCAGACCTCCATGACGAGCTCCATGTGGTGCTCGATCAGCAAGATCGTGCGGCCCTGGTCGCGCAGGCTGCGGATGCGCTGGTCCAGGTCCTGGATCTCCTCGGCGTTCATGCCCGCAGCCGGCTCGTCCAGCAGCAACAGCGGGGCGCCCGAGGCCGCCGCGCGCAGCAGCTCCAGCCGCCGCTGCTCGCCAAACGCCAGGTTGCCGGCGAGCATGTCGCGCTTGTGGGCGAGGTCGCCAAACTCCAGCAGCGACTCGGCCTCCTCGCGTGCAGCACCCGCGCCTGACAGCCAACGCTGACGAAAGCCCGCCCAGCCGCGCTCGCGCACCACGCGGGCTGCCCACACGTTTTGCCAAACCGTCAGGTGGCCGAAGAGACGGATGTTCTGGAACGTGCGCGCGATGCCGATCTCGCTGCGCTGGTGCGGCTCCATCGCCGTGATGTCACGGCCCATGAAGCGCACCGTGCCGGCCGTGG
>CAISJH010000405.1 GCA_903885585.1 uncultured beta proteobacterium | reverse complement strand
TCCCGTAATCTGATGTTGCTGGGAATCGTCTGGCCACGGGCCGGCTTGCCTCACGCGGGCCGCCAGGGTGGTCGCCAGATAGAGCAACAAAAAGAGCGCCAGCAGGCCCATGCGGGCGACCGCCCGCAGCAGCCACCTCAGATTGAACCCGACAGCGCACAGCACGGCATGAATCGCATCGCCCTCTGCGCCCTTGAGCCAGCATCGGTCCATGCGGTGATCGGCCTTCAGGTGCCCGATGACAGGCTCGATGGCCTGCCTTCCCTTGAGCCAGCGACGCTGCTGGGGGGCCATCGTCTTGAAGCGGCCTCGGTGGATGATCTCCACCGGCACCAGATGGTCCACGCCCCGGTAGCCCAGATCCACGACGGCCGTGGTGGGCTTGACGCCCAGGTCTTGCAGCAGCGTGGTGGTCTGCTCGATCTGGGTCGCCAGGGTGTGACCGTCGTACGGATTGCCCGGGAAGGTTCTGGCACCCACCACCAAGCCCTTGCCGTGGGTGACCGCGATGCTGGCCTTGACACCGAACTCGTAGGGCTTGCGCGCCTTGCCGTCGGGTAAGGACACGCCGTTGCCGGCGTGTCCTCCCCTGAGAACCGTGCATGCGAGTTTCCCAGCACACGGCTCAAGCCTTCCAGCAGCCCGAGTACGGACCGGGCTTTTTGCCACGGAGTCAGTGAGCATTTGCACGACGCTGGAAGTATGCAGTCCATGCCGGGTCGAACGGGTTGGCGTCGCTGCGAACCTTCGTGTGGCGCTTGATGGGCAGCCCGGCCAGCCGGAACAGCATCGGCCTGAAGGCCAACTCCGGCGGCTGATTTGCGCATGCGAAGACCCAGTCGCGCAGACCCTGGCGCTCGAAGTACCGCGCCTTGATCCAGCGCATGGGCTTGCGCGGGTGACGGCGCTTGGCCCACACCCACAGCTTGGTCCACACCAGATGATCGATCCGTGAGAAGGTCGCTGCGGCCACGATATGCCGGTGGTACATCGCCCAGCCCCGAAGAATCGGGTTGAGCAACATGATCACCTGCGCCTGTGTGGCAGCCTTGTTCTTTCCCAGCACTTCCCGCACCTTGTCCAGGAGCGATGTCACGCTCTTGCGTGCCGGCTTGATCAGAAGTTTGTCCCCGTACTTGCGCACGTTCTGCCCGAGGAAGTCGAACCCTCGGGAGATATGCGTGATCAACGTTTTCTCGGGCGCCAGTTGCAGGCCGCGCACCGCGAGGAATGTCTCGACGGCCGGTTTGACCCGTTGCTCCAGCAACTCCCGAGTTGCGCCAGTCACGATGAAGTCGTCCGCGTAGCGGACAACGTGCGCCTTGGCAGGTTGTCGCGCGTTCGGGCTGCGGCCCAAGGCCGAGCGCACCGCGTCTTCCAAGCCATCCAATGCCATATTGGCCAGCACTGGTGAAGCGATCCCGCCTTGCGGCGTTCCGGCTTCGGTGGCGAACAACACGCCTTGGTCGATGAACCCAGCACCCAGCCACTTGCGCAGAACGAGCTTGTCCATCGGTACATGCTTCAGCAGCCAGTCATGGCTGATGTTGTCGAAGCAGCCCCGGATGTCGCCTTCAAGAACCCACTGCGCGGAGTCGCGTTTGGCGAGCGCATTGAAGCAGTGTTCTATGGCATCGGCCGTCGATCGCCGGGGCCTGAAGCCATAGGAGTTCTTGTCAGCGGTAGTTTCTGCGACGGGGTTCAACGCCAGCAACCACAGCGCTTGCATGGCCCGGTCTCGCATCGTCGGAATGCCCAGCGGGCGCTTCTTTCCGTTGCTCTTCGGGATGTACACGCGCCGCAGTGGCAGCGGCTGATAGCCCCTACGCGTCAGTGCTTGCGATGCCTTCATCTTCGACATCGGCGTCTTCCAGATCTTGCCGTCAACGCCTGCCGTCCTCTTGCCTTCGTTCTCCGTCACTCGCTTCACGGCAAGCAGCTTGCCGCTACGCGAGCGGGTCAGCAGGTGTTGCAAGGCCTGTACCTTGTTCCACCTTCCAGCCTTTGTAGCCTTGGCAATACGCGTCTGTAGCCGCGTGACCTCTTCGGTGATCTCGGCCCAGTCGAGATGGTCCCAGTTCATGTCGTAGGCTGGAGGCGCACCAGCATCTTCGGCATAGGCTCGCGCCTGCGCCGTAGACCCCGTCATCTGCCTTCCTCCTGGTCGCGGTTTTTCAGTCTCTCTTGCCATGGAAGACCTCGCGGAAGTCAGCTCGCTTTCGCGCCGGGTGATGTTGCAACCCGTATCCGTTCGATTACAGAACGGCCTTCGCTTGCTCCGCATTCCTTTACCCGCTGGGCCATCAGTCTTCCTTGCGGTCGACCTGCCGTTACCGGCGACTCGTCGGGCTTACCGTGTTCCGCACACATCACAACGCGTGGGGTAGGTCCTGCCTGTACACCGGTGGTCTTCATATCCGTGTACGCCGTGACAAAGGGGGGCGCAGCCGACCACGTACCGTTTTGGTTCAAGCCTGTCAGCACCTTTGGCTTGTCATGCATAACGATGCCTGCAGCAGTTCACTTCTGTTGACCATGCCACTCAGCCTGGCACCTCATCCGCCTTGATGCTGGCAGGTGACGCCGTTTCCTCGCGGAAGCCGGCGCGGCCCAAAGGCCCGATACGTTGTTCCCGTGGCTCCACACGACGCCGTTACCAGCAACGCATGCACAGGTAGGCTACGGCCGACGGAACGGCCGGTCTCGTCACCAACCTCGTGAGCGGGCGAGACAATGATGTGAGCGACTTCACGTCGCACCTTGCCGATGCACTCGGCCTCCGGGGCGTGCATCGCATACAGCTTGTTCTTGTCCTTGGTCTTCTGGGTGCGGATGCGCTCGGCCCGCTCCAGTACGGTGCTCAGCCTGGCCTTCACATCGGAGGCCATGTCGCCCATCTGGGCCATCTTGCGGGTGACCTCCCGCACCAGCACTCCGAGGATGGTGCGCTGGCGCTTGAGCACGGTCTTCAGGCGCTTGAACTGCTTGGCGTGGGCGTAACCGCCGGCACGCCGGCGCAGCGTCCTGCCTTCGCGCTCGTAGGTCATCTTCAGCGCGATGCCTGCGCGTTGGCCATGGCGCACAACCAGTTGACGCGCGACATCGAGCAGCCTTGCGTCGGTCGGGTGGGCGATGGCCTTCTCTTGGACAGTGGTGTCCACGATCACGCGCTCGAACTCGGCCTTCTTCACCGCCTGGATGGTCACCGCCGTCTCGATGGTGGTCCTCAAAAGCTGCTCCACGCCGGCCTCGCCCAGGATCTTGCGAAACCGGCTGATCTGGGTGGCATCGCACGGCAGCTTCGGCGTGTAGTACTCCATGCCAGAGAAGAGCTGCCAGACGACGTTCTCGCTCCAACGTTCGACCACGGACTCGTCACTCTGGTTGAAGGCGTGCTTCAGGTACAGCAGCGACACCATCAGGCGAATGGGCTGGCGCGGCCGACCCGCAGGGCTGATGCCCGCGCCGGCCACCGCAAGCGTGG
>CAISJH010000404.1 GCA_903885585.1 uncultured beta proteobacterium | reverse complement strand
TCGAACTGCCCGGAGCCGCGCTGCGGGTAGCCGCAGCACAGGTAGCCCGGCGGCAGCACCGTCTGCACGCCGGCATGCCACAGCATGGCTTGCGTGGCCAGGCCCACCTGGCTGAAAAGACGCTCGCTGCCGCAGCCGGGGAAGTAGAAGACGGCCTCCGTCTCCGCCGTAGTGCCCCTCGGGTTACGGATGATGGGCACGTAGTCCCGGTCCTCGATGTCCAGCAGGGCGCGCGCCGTCTTCTTGGGCAGACCGCCAGGCATCTTCTTGTTGATGAAGTGGATGACCTGCTCACGCATGGGCGCGGGGCCCAGCGTGGCGGGCGGCGCGGCCGTCTGCTTCTTGGCCGCGGGTTTGAGCAGGTCGTGCAGAAAGCGCTGGGCCTTGAAGCCCACATCCACCATGGCGCTGCGCATGAGCTTGATGGTCTGCGGATGGGTGGCGTTCAGGAAGGCCATGGCCGCCACGTTGCCGGGGCGGATGCTCTTCTTGCCCATCTTGCGCAACAGGTTGCGCATGTTCATGGTGACGTCGCCGAAGTCGATCTTCACCGGGCACGGCGACTCGCACTTGTGGCACACGGTGCAGTGGTCGGCGACGTCCTCGAACTCTTCCCAGTGCTTGACGCTGATGCCGCGCCGCGTCTGCTCTTCGTACAGGAAGGCTTCGATCAGCAGGGAGGTGGCCAGGATCTTGTTGCGCGGGCTGTACAGCAGGTTGGCGCGCGGCACATGCGTGGCGCACACCGGCTTGCACTTGCCGCAGCGCAGGCAGTCCTTGACGCTGTCGGCAATGGCACCGATCTCGCTGCGCTGCATGATCAGCGACTCGTGCCCCATCAGCCCGAAGCTGGGGGTGTAGGCCGCGCTCAGGTCGCCGGCAAAGACGCCTTCGTCCAGCGCCGCCGTGCGCCCGGTCTGGCGCAGCAATTTGCCCCGGTTGAAGCGACCCTCGGGGTCCACCCGGGCTTTGTAGTCGGCAAAGCCCTGCAGCTCCTGGTCTGAGAGGAACTCCAGCTTGGTGATGCCGATGCCATGCTCGCCACTGATGACCCCGCCCAGGCTGCGCGCCAGCGCCATGATCCGGCCCACCACCTCGTGCGCGGTCTGCAGCATGGGGTAGTGGTCGCTGTTGACGGGGATGTTGGTGTGCACATTGCCGTCTCCGGCATGCGCGTGCAGGGCCACCCAGGTGCGGCCCCGCAGCACCTCCTTGTGGATGCGCCGGCATTCGTCCAGGATGGGCGCAAAAGCTCCGCCAGAAAACACGGCCTGCAGGGGCTTGAGCACCTGGGTCTTCCAGCTCGCGCGCCAGCGCCAGTCCTGAAGCAGCGCAAAGCAGGTCTGCCCGGCGCCCGGCTGCCCATCGGGCTGCACCACGTCCAGTTCGTCCAGCCAGTGGCGCCACAGCGCGCGCACCTCGCGCAGCAAGGCGATGGCCTGCTGCACTCGGTCTTCCAGCAGTTCCGCGCTCGGAATCTCGCCGGCGTCGTCGCTCTTGCCCAGCGGCAGCTGCCCCTTGGAGAAGAAGCCTTCCAGCGCCTCCAGCAGTTCGAGCTTGTTGCGCAGCGACAGCTCGATGTTGATGCGCTCCACGCCCTCGGTGTACTCGCCCAGACGGTCCAGCGGAATGACCACGTCCTCGTTGATCTTGAAGGCGTTGGTGTGGCGGGCAATCGCCGCGGTGCGCTTGCGATCGAGCCAGAACTTCTTGCGCGCGTCAGCGCTCACGGCCACAAAGCCCTCGCCACCGCGCGCGTTGGCCAGGCGAACCACCTCGCTGGTGGCGCGCGCCACGGCGTCGGCGTCGTCACCGACGATGTCGCCCACCAGCACCATCTTGGGCAGGCCGCTGCCGCCGGCGGCTTGCACCCGCTTGCTCTTGGTGGCGTAGCCCACGGCCTTGAGGTAGCGGTCGTCCAGGTGCTCCAGCCCCGCCAGCACGGCGCCACCGGGGCGGCGGGCTTCCGCGAACATGAAGTCCTTGATGTCCACGATGCTGGGCACCGCGTCCTTCGGGTTGCCGAAGAACTCCAGGCACACCGTGCGGGTGTGCGCTGGCATGCGGTGCACGATCCAGCGCGCGCTGGTGATCAGGCCGTCGCAGCCCTCTTTCTGTACCCCGGGCAGCCCGGCCAGGAACTTGTCGGTGACGTCCTTGCCCAGGCCTTCCTTGCGGAACAGCCGGCCGGGGATGTCCAGCCGCTCGGTGCGCTGCAGCTTCTTGCCGCTGGCGTCGAAGTGGCGCAGCTCGAAGCTGGCCACCTCCACGTCGTGGATCTTGCCGAGGTTGTGATTCAGGCGCACCACTTCCAGCCAGGTGGCTTGCGGCGTGACCATGCGCCAGGAGGCCAGGTTGTCCAGCGCCGTGCCCCACAGCACCGCCTTCTTGCCGCCCGCGTTCATGGCGATGTTGCCGCCGATGCAGCTGGCCTCGGCCGAGGTGGGGTCCACCGCG
This sequence comes from uncultured beta proteobacterium, assembly GCA_903885585.1. Lineage (GTDB taxonomy): Bacteria > Pseudomonadota > Gammaproteobacteria > Burkholderiales > Burkholderiaceae_C > Rubrivivax. Next base: position 3,303 of record CAISJH010000404.1, on the reverse strand, counting down.
AACACATGGCCCGCCCGCTCGGCCGCGTCAGCCACGCGCTGCGTCACCACACCGGCCTCGCTGGCGATGGTGGCTACGGGGCGGTCCAGCCCGGGCAGCTGCACCATCTCCACCTCGCCCAAGGCCTCGAGCTTCTCGGTGTTGATGACCGCGCTCTTCCAGGTCAGCGGCACCGCGCCACCGGTGTAACCGGTGCCGCCGCCGCGCGGGATGATGGTCAGGCCCAGTTCGATGCAGCCCTGCACCAGCCCGGCCATCTCGGCCTCGGTGTCGGGCGTCAACACGATGAAGGGCACCTCCACGCGCCAGTCGGTGGCGTCCGTCACGTGAGAGACCCGGCTCAGACCGTCGAACTTGAGGTTGTCTTTGGCCGTGTGACGCCCCAGCACTCGCCGCGCAGCGCGGCGCAGGTCCCACACGGCGCGGAAGTGGGCTGCAAACCGGTCCACCGCCGCGCGGGCGGCTACCAGCAACTGCTCGACCAGCGCGTCTCGCGCGGCGTCCAGCTCGGGCGTGCGGCGCTTTTCCACCTCCGACAGGCGGTGGTGCAGCGCGTCGATCAGCATTTGCCTGCGCTTGGGGTTGTCCAGCAGGTCGTCTTCGAGGTAGGGGTTGCGCTGCACCACCCAGATATCGCCCAGCACCTCGTACAACATGCGTGCGGAGCGGCCGGTGCGGCGCTCGCCACGCAGCTGCTGCAGCAGCTCCCAGGCGCGTGCGCCCAGCAAGCGGATCACGATCTCCCGGTCGGAGAACGAGGTGTAGTTGTAGGGAATCTCGCGCAGACGCGGTGCGCCTTCGTCCGCGTCCACGACAGTGGACAGGCCGGCGCCACCGGCAACCTGCAGCGGCAGAGGAGCGTTCATCTTTGGTTCGAGGCCCTGGCTTACGCCGCCTGCCTTGCGCAGACTGGTGCGACCGGGTGTCCCTGTGTAATGGTCGGAAATGCTACCGCAGTGCAGCATTCCCAGCAGTGCGTAGGGAAGCGCAAGCCGGGGAAACCACCGTGGCGCGGTGCACCCGTATCGTGGGAGAAACGGGTTTGTCACAAAACCTGGGGACAATCGCGGCCAACCAACGGCCCGGCGATGACCCGGTGCCGCTCAGGGTTCCATCCCCCACTGCCCAACGGAGAGACCATGAAGATCAAGCAACTTGTTCTGGCCATCAGCGCGCTGGCCGCCCTCGCCTCCTCCCCCGCCCGAGCACAGGCGCCGGTGGAGATCCAGTGGTGGCACTCGATGAGTGGCCAGTTGGGCGAATGGATCGGCGGCTTGGCCAAGGGCTTCAACGACAGCCAGAAGGCCTACAAGGTGACCCCCGTCTTCAAGGGCACCTACCCTGAGAGCTTTGCTGCCACCGTGGCGGCCTTTCGTGCGGGCAACGCGCCCCACATCGTGCAGATCTTTGAGGTGGGCACGGCCAGCATGATGGCGGCCAAGGGCGTGGTCGTGCCGGTGGACCAGGTCATGAAGACCGCCGGCCTGAAGTTTGACCCCAGCGTCTACGTGCCCGCGGTGGCTGGCTACTACACGGCGCCCAACGGCCAGATGCTGAGCTTCCCGTTCAACAGCTCCACCACGGTGCTGCACTACAACAAGGACGCTTTCAAGGCCGCCGGCCTCGATCCGAACACCCCGCCCAAGACCTGGCCTGAGGTGGCCCGGGCGGCGGCCCTGCTCAAGGCCAGTGGCCACAAGTGCCCCTTCACCACCGCCTGGCAGAGCTGGACCCAGCTGGAGAGCTTCTCGGCCTGGCACAACGTGGAGTTCGCCACCCAGCGCAATGGCTTCACCGGCCTGAATGCGCGCCTGAACGTCACCACCCCACTGCACGTGCGCCACATCGAGAACTTGGCCAACATGGCGAAGCAAGGGTTGTTCGTCTACAAGGGCCGCAACAACGCCGCCGACGCCACCTTCCAGTCTGGCGAGTGCGCGATGTACACGGGTTCTTCCGCAGCCTACGGCGGCATCAAGCGCAACCTGAAGGCCGAGGCCGGCATCGGCGCGCTGCCGTACTACCCGGATGTCGCCGGCTCGCCGCAGAACACCGTGATCGGTGGGGCCAGCCTGTGGGCCATCTCCGGCAAGAAGCCCGAGGAGTACAAGGCCGTGGCCGCCTTCTATCAGTACCTGTCTGACGCGAATGTGCAGGCCAAGAGCCACCAGGAGACGGGTTATCTGCCCATCACCTCGGCCGCCTTCAAGATCACCGAGGACTCGGGCTTCTACAAGAAGAACCCGGGAACGGACGTCAGCGTCACGCAGATGATCCGCAAGACCACTGACAAGTCGCGCGGTATCCGCCTAGGCAACTTCGTGCAGATCCGCACCATCATCGACGAGGAACTCGAGCAGGTGTGGGCCGGCAAGAAGAGCGCCCAGGACGGCCTGGAAGCCATCAAGAAGCGCGGCGACGTCGAGCTGGAGAAGTTCGAGAAGGCCAACAAGGGCTGACCGCACTTGGCCGTCGAAAAGCGCGTCCTCTTCAGAAGCTGGTGGTTGCCCTGGGCGCTCGTGGCGCCCCAGCTCGCCATCGTCACAGTCTTCTTCTTCTGGCCGGCAGGGCAGGCGCTGTTCCAGAGCGTGCTGCGGGAGGACGCCTTCGGCACCAGCAGCGAGTTCGTGGGTCTTGAAAACTTCAAGACCCTGTTCGCCGACGAAACCTACATCGCCTCTTTCCGCACCACGGCCGTGTTTTCGGCCCTGGTGGCTGTGATCGGGCTGTCGGTCTCGCTGCTGCTGGCCGTCATGGCCGACCGCGTGGTGCGCGGGGCCACTGCCTACAAGACCCTGATGATCTGGCCCTACGCCGTAGCACCGGCCATCGCCGGGGTGCTGTGGCTGTTCATGTTCGCGCCGTCCATCGGCGTGGTCAGCTATGCGCTGCGTTCGGCAGGCATGGACTGGAACCACCTGCTCAACGGCGGTCACGCCATGACGCTCATCGTGCTGGCCGCCGTGTGGAAGCAGATCGCCTACAACTTCCTTTTCTTCCTGGCGGGCCTGCAATCCATTCCCAAGAGCCTGGTCGAGGCCGCGGCCATCGATGGCGCGGGTCCCTGGCGGCGCTTCTGGACGGTGCAGTTTCCGCTGCTCACCCCCACCACCTTCTTCCTGCTCGTCATCAACATCATCTACGTGTTCATCGACACCTTTGCCATCGTGGACGCGGCCACCTCTGGCGGCCCCGGCAAGGACACGGCCATCCTGGTCTACAAGGTCTACCACGATGGCTTCAAGGCCATGGACCTGGGCGGCTCGGCGGCGCAGTCGGTGGTGCTGATGGGCATCCTGATCG
>CAISJH010000403.1 GCA_903885585.1 uncultured beta proteobacterium | reverse complement strand
GGTGATCTGCGCCAACTGCGTGCCTGCATTCACGTACACCAGCGTGCCCGCCAACATGCCCAGCTGGCTGACCCAGGCATACGTCCAGACCCGCATGGCCGTCAGGCCCATCAGCAGGTTGATGGCGAAGAACGGCAGCACCGGCACCAGGCGCAGCGTGAAGAGGTAGAAGGCGCCATCCCGCGCGATGCCGCGATCCACCTCGGCCAGGCGCGCGCCGAACCGCGACTGCACCGCCCCGCGAAGCAGGTGGCGCGACACCAGCATGGCCAGCGTGGCCCCGAGGGTGGAGGCGAAGGACACCACCAGCGTGCCCAGCCCCAGGCCGAACAGCGCGCCCCCGGCCAGCGTCAGTGGCACGGCACCGGGCAGCGAAAGCGCCGTCACCGCCACGTAGACCGCGAAGAAGGCGCCGATGACGGCTGCGGGACGCTCCGCGTACAAGGCCGCCAGCTGCGTCTGGGCCGCCCTCAGGTGCTCCAGCGACAGGAAGTGAGCCAGATCGAACGCAACAAAGCCCGCCAGCGCGGCAGCCAGCACGAGCACAAGCAGAAAGCGGGAAGTCTTGGCGGTCATCGGCAGCGGCATGGTGCCACGGTGAAGCAGCGGCGGTCGATCAAGCGGCCCGGGCTTGCACCTCGGGGTGCGTGCCGTCAAGCGCCTTCGTACACCACCTCGGCCTGCGCGCCGTGGGCGATCTGGCGCCAGCGGCTCAGCGCTTCATCACAGGGCCAGAAACGGCCATCCTCGCCCAGGTCCAGCTCGGCCACGGCGCCCGTGCGCTGTAGGCGCAGACGCACCGTGAGGCCTTGCACCAGTTCGCCCTGTTCGGTGTCCAGGCGGCGCGCCGGCCAGGTGCGGATCACCTCCGCCACGGGGGGCTGCCCGCCATTGAGCGCGACCGCCAAGTGGCGGCCGAATCGGGCCCGCGCCGCCGGCAGGTCCCACACCTGCTGCACGGTGAAGCGCAGGCCCCCGCTGAAGCGGTCCAGCTGCACGCGGCCCTGCGCAATGAGCAGGGCGTCCTCCACCAGCAGCTCGCGCTTCTCGTCCAGCAGTTCCTCGTTGACCACGCTTTCGATGGCCTCGCTGCCATCGTCGAGCTTGAAGATGGCCGCCCGGCCGCGCTGGCCGTTAACCACCCGCAGCTCGCCCACGATGCCCGCCAGCAACTGCGGCTCGCGCGAGTCGGCCAGGTCGGCGATCTGCCGGCGCGCAAAGCGGCGCACCTCCTGGGCCGCCTCGTCAAACAGGTGGCCTGACAGGTAGAAGCCCAGCGCCATCTTCTCCAGCATCAGCTTCTCACGCAGGGTCTGCGGCTCGGCATGCGCCAGCGCCGGCTCCTGGGTGGACGAGCCATGCGCGTCGGGTTCGTCGCCAAAGTCGAACAGCCCCCCCTGCAGTGCGTTGGCCTCCTGCGTCTCGGCCCAGTCGAAGGCCAGGCTCACGCTGGCCAGGGCGGCTGCGCGGTCAGGATGCACTGCGTCGAAGGCACCCGCCTTGATGAGGGCCTCGACGGCGCGCTTGTTGACTCTCTGCCGGTCCACGCGGGCGCAGAAGTCGAACAGGCTGCGGAAAGGGCCTCCGCCCTGGCCCGAGGCGCCTTCGCGTGCGGCCACGATGGCCTCGATGGCGCCGGCCCCCGTGCCCTTGACCGCACCCAGGCCGTAGCGCACGAGCTTGTCGCTCACGGGCTCAAAGCGCCACACGCCGCGGTTGATGTCCGGCGGCTCGAAGGTGATGCCGAAGGACTTGGCGTCGTTCAGCAGCACCTTGAGCTTGTCGGTGTCGTCCATTTCCACCGTCATGTTGGCGGCGTAGAACTCGGCCGTGCAGTGCACCTTGATCCAGGCCGTGTAGTACGCCAGCAAGGAGTAGGCCGCAGCGTGGCTCTTGTTGAAGCCGTAGCCGGCGAACTTCTCCATCAAGTCGAAGACCTCGTCGGCCTTGGTGGCGGCGATGCCTTGCGCCGCCGCACCCTCGCGGAAGATGGTGCGCTGCTTGGCCATCTCCTCGGGCTTCTTCTTGCCCATGGCACGGCGCAGCAGGTCGGCACCGCCGAGCGAGTAGCCGCCCAGCACCTGCGCGGCCTGCATCACCTGCTCCTGGTACACAAAGATGCCGTAGGTCTCCGACAACACGGGCTCGAGCAACGGGTGCGGGTAGACGATCTCCTCGCGCCCATGCTTGCGCGCGCAAAAGCTCGGGATGTTCTCCATCGGACCGGGGCGGAACATCGCGTTCAGGGCGATCAGGTCTTCCAGCCGGCTGGGCTTGGCGTCGCGCAGCATGCGCTGCATGCCGCCGGATTCAAACTGGAACACGGCCTCAGTGCGGCCTTCGGAAAACAGCCGGTAGACCTTGGCGTCGTCGAGCGGCAGGGTCTCGAAGGCGAAGTCCTGGCGGTTGGGGCGGCGCACGCGGATGAAGTCCTTGGCCAGTTCCAGGATGGTGAGCGTGGCCAGGCCCAGGAAGTCGAACTTCACCAGGCCGATGGACTCCACATCGTCCTTGTCGTACTGGCTGACCGCCGAGTCGCTGCCGGGCTGCTGGTACAGCGGGCAGAAGTCGGTGATCTTGCCCGGCGCGATCAGCACGCCCCCGGCGTGCATGCCCACGTTGCGCACCAGGCCCTCCACGCGGGTGGCCAGGGCCAGCAGCTCGGCCACCTCTTCTTCAGCCGCCTCGCGCTGCTCGAGTTCAGGCGCCTCCTTGCGGGCGTAGATCACGCCGCTGTCGGGCTCCTCGGGCACCTTGGCCAGCGTGACGGTCTTGCCAGGGGGCGCGGGAATGAGCTTGGCAATCGAGTCCACATGGCCATAGCCCATGCCCAGCACCCGGCCCACATCGCGCAGGGCTGCTTTCGCGGCCATGGTGCCGAAGGTAGCGATTTGGCTCACGGCATCGCGGCCGTACTTCTGCTTGACGTAGTCGATGACGCGGTCGCGGTTGCCCTGGCAGAAGTCGATGTCGAAGTCGGGCATGGACACCCGCTCCGGGTTCAGGAAGCGCTCGAACAGCAGCTTGTAGCGCAGCGGATCCAGATCGGTGATGCCCAGGCTGTAGGCCACCAGCGAACCCGCGCCCGAGCCCCGCCCCGGGCCTACGGGGCAGCCATTGGCGCGCGCCCAGCCGATGAAGTCGCCCACGATGAGGAAGTAGCCGGGGAAGCCCATCTTGAGAATGACCCCGATCTCGAACTCCAGGCGTTGCAGATACTCGGGGCGCCGCGCTTCACGCTCGGCCGGGTTGGAGAAGAGCTGGGCCAGGCGCCAATCCAGCCCCTGAGCCGAGAGATCGCGGAAGTGGTCCTCGATGGGCGTGGGTGTACCGTCGGCGCGCAGCGGCGTGGGAAAGTCCGGCAGGCGGGGTTGGCCCAGCGTGAGGCGCAGGTTGCAGCGCTGCGCGATCTGCAGCGTGTTCTCCAGCGCCGTGGGCACGTCGGCGAACAACGCGCGCATGTCGGCCTGGGGGCGGAACCACTGCTCGCGCGTGAAGCGCTTGACGCGCCGCGGATTGGCCAGGGTCTCGCCTTCGGCAATGCACACGCGGGCCTCGTGCGCCTCAAAGTCTTCGGGCTCCAGAAACTGCACCGGATGGGTGGCCACCACCGGCAGCCCCAGCTCGGCAGCCAGCGGCACGCTGGCCTGCACCAACGCCTCCTGCCCCGGCAGGCCGGCGCGCTGCAGCTCGATGTAGAAGCGGCCCGGGAAAAGCCCTGCCAGCCGTTGCGCCACGGCGGTGGCGCGGGCGGCGTCACCGGCCAGCAAGGCCTGGCCCAGCGCACCGTGTTCGGCGCCCGACAGGGCCAGCAACCCACCTGACAAGTCTTCCAGCCACTCCCACTTGACCCAGGCCTGCGCCTTCTGGACGTTGGTGGTCCAGGCGCGAGCCAGCAGCTCGCTCAAGTTCAGGTAGCCCTGGAGGTCCTGCACCAGCACCAGCAGCCGGCTGGCCTGGCGTTCCCCACTGTCGGGCGGCATCCACAAGTCGGCGCCGATGAGCGGCTTCAAGCCCTTGTCACGGCAGGCCTTGTAGTGCTTGACGGCGCCAAACAGGTTGGCCAGGTCGGTGATGGCCAAAGCCGGCTGACCATCGCGCCGCGCCGCGGCGACGGCATCGTCGATGCGCAAGGTGCCGTCGACGACAGAGAACTCGGTGTGCGTGCGCAGGTGAACGAAGGTCATCGAGGGATTGTAGGAAGGGGGTGCGCCTCCAAAGGCCGGTAGGCATCCGCCTCAGGCCGGGAGGCCGCAGCCTTGGGCCGGGAGGCCGCCGCCTAGAATTGGCGGCTTCCATGGACACCTTCCTGAATGTCAGCGCCTACCGCTTCGTGCCGGTGCAGGACACGGCGGCCCTGCAGGCCACCTTGCTGGCGCAAGCGCAGGCCGCAGCGCTCAAGGGCACGGTGTTGATTGCAGAAGAAGGGCTGAATCTCGCGGTAGCAGGGCGTACCGAGCCACTGCGGGCGTTTCTCTCCTGGCTGCAGTCGGACGAGCGCTTTGCCAACCTGCCCATCAAGGAGAGCTACAGCGAACAGATGCCGTTTCGCAAGCTGCTGGTCAAGATCAAGCGCGAGATCATCCGCATGAACCAGCCGGCGGTACGTCCGGCCGCTGGCCGCGCCCCGGCCGTCACCGCGCACACGCTGGCGCGCTGGCTGGCGCAGGGGCGCTGCGATGAAGGCCGCCCCGTGGTGATGCTGGACACCCGCAACGCCTTCGAGGTGGACGCTGGCGCGTTTGAAGGTGCCATCGACTGGCGCCTGGGCAAGTTCAGCGACTTTCCTGCAGCGCTGCAAGCGCATGTGGACGAACTGCGCGGCAAGACCGTGGTGAGCTACTGCACCGGGGGCATCCGCTGCGAGAAGGCGGCGCTGGTGATGCAGGACGCCGGCCTCAGCCATGTGCACCAGCTGGAAGGCGGCGTGCTGCGCTACTTCGAGGACACCGGCCATGCGCCGGGCTGGCAAGGCGACTGCGTGGTCTTTGACGACCGCGGCGCCTTGCACAGCGACCTGAGCCCGGCCGGCGTCAGGGCGGCATCTTGAGCGTCTGGCTGCTGAAGATCTTCGGCCTGTTGATGGTGGCTGCCGCCATCGGCATGGCCTTGTCCCGCGCCCCCGACCGCCCCGTGGAGACCCTGGTGGCCCGCTGGGCGCCGCCGCCCAGCGACTTCGTCGAGGTCAAGGGCATGGTGGTGCATGTGCGCGATGAAGGCCCGCGCCAGGACCCGCTGCCCGTCGTGCTGGTGCACGGCACGGGCGCCAGCTTGCACACCTGGGAAGGCTGGGCGCAGGCGCTCAAAGCCCAGCGCCGCGTCATCACCTTCGACCTGCCCGCCTTCGGCCTGACCGGACCCTTTGCCGGCCAGTACACCCCGGGCGACTACCGGGGCGACACCTACGCGCGCTTTGTACTCGACCTGATGGACACGCTGAAGGTGCAGCGTTTCGTCATCGGCGGTAATTCCCTGGGCGGTGAGGTGGCCTGGCGCACCGCCGTGGCGGCGCCTGAGCGCGTGGAGCGCCTGGTGCTGGTGGACGCCGCCGGCCCCGCCTTCACGCCCAAGTCGGTGCCGATTGGCTTCGTCCTGGCCAAGGTGCCCGTGGTCAACCGCCTGACCGAACACCTGCTGCCGCGGTCGCTCATCCATTCCAGCCTCACCAATGTCTACGGGGACCCCTCCCGCGTCACCTCGGCCTTGGTGGACCGCTATTTCGAGCTCACCCTGCGCGAGGGTAATCGCCGCGCTCTGGGCGAGCGCTTGGCCACCTGGGTGCCGGGCGAGGGCCAGGAGAAGATTGCCACCCTGCGGCTGCCCACGCTCATCCTCTGGGGAGGCCAGGACAGGCTGATTCCGCCCGACGTCGCCCAGGTCTTCAAGAGGGACATTGCGGGCAGTGAACTCGTGATGTTCGATGATCTGGGCCACGTGCCGCACGAAGAGCAGCCCCAGCGGACCGTGCAACCCGTGTTGGCCTTCCTGGCCAAGCCCTCGCAGGCAGCCCCGTAAGGGCCTGTGAAACACCCTCCACCCACTCCAGATGACCGCACCTTCCTCCGCGTCGCCCTCGCCGGCTGAGCCCACACCCGCGGCGGCTGCCGAGTCCCCCGCCCCGGCCGCAAAGGCGCCCACAGCACCCGCCCGTGCAAGCCGAGGTGTGAAGTGGTCCGCCGTGGCCTTCACGCTGGTGGTGGCCGTGGCAGGCTACCTGCTGACCGGCCGGCCAGACGCGCTGGACGGCTCGCCAACCCTGGCAGCGGCCCCGAACAGCGCCGAGGAAGCACAGGCTCAACCCTCACCCGAACAGATTGCCGAGATGGTGCAGCGCTTGGCCGACCGCCTGAAGGACCGCCCAGACGATGCCGAGGGCTGGACGATGCTGTCGCGCTCCTACCTGGTGCTCGGGCGGCTGGACGAGGCCGCGCAGGCCAGCGAGCGGGTACTCAAGCTCAAGC
>CAISJH010000402.1 GCA_903885585.1 uncultured beta proteobacterium | reverse complement strand
TGCCGTGCACGGCGTCTTCGGCTTGCTTGAGCCGGGGCAGGATGAGTCCGCCATGGTGCCCACCGCCATCGGGTCGTGGTGCCAGCGAGCGCCGCTGACCGAGGTGGTCAAGGTCTCGCTGCAGTTGCGCCGGTCAGCCCCGATGTCGCAGGGCGCGGTGAGCGATGAACGCGACGCGAGTCCGCGGGAAGCCGACCTCGAAATCCGAGACCAGGCGGGCGTGCTGCTGGCCAGCGGATGGGGGATTCGCTTCCAGAGCTTGCCCGAACCGCCGCCGCGCCGGCGCACTGCCGAACTGATGCACGTGCTGGGTTGGCAGCCCACGATTCTGTTTTCGGCCGAGGCCGTCACCCCCGGCAGTTGGTTGGTGTTGGGCCACACGCCTCTGGCGCAGCGGCTCGCGGCCTTGCTGCGCGAGCGCGGCCTGCCCAGCCAAGCTTTGCGGTGGTCCGATCCGACGCACGGGTGTGGCCCCGCAGGGGCAGACTGGCCGGCCGCCCTGGGCTCTGCGGCCCGCCTGATCGACCCGACAGGGCCTGTGCGCGCCGTGCTCTGCATGGACGAGGCGGCTGAGCCCTTGGGTCCTTCAGCGGCTGCGGTGGCGCAGGTTTGCCATGAGTTGGTGGACACGGCGCGACATCTGAGCCAGCAACTGTCCGGGCGAACTGTCACCCTGGCCGTGATCACCCGCGCGGCCCAGGCCCTGCCCAACCGGCCGGCGGGCAATCCGGTCGGGGCTGCCCTCTGGGGTGCCGCCCGGGTGATCGCCAACGAGCGGCCTGGTCTTCTGGCTCGCCTGCTGGACCTGGAGCATGACGGTGATGAACGGCTGGAGGCCGAGCTCATCATCAATCACTTGGCGCGTGGCGATGTGTCCGATGAAATCGCACTCCACGAAGGCCGACCGTATCAGCTGATGTTGATGCAACCTGCGCCAACGCCCCCCGCTGTCCAGGGTGCGCAGGTCCGTTGGGACGCTGCGGCGCGGTTGATGTTGCGGCCGGGCCAGGCGCGGGGCGCACGCCCAGACTGGCTCGCCGAGGAAGTGCCCACGACGCAAGATGAGGTGCTTGTGGAGCGCTGGCTCGTCGGCGAGGGAGGCTGCGGATTGGAGTGGTCCGGGCGCAGCACTGGTGGCCAGGTCGTGCAGGGAATAGGCCTCCGCCCGGTGGTCAATCGCCTGAGCGCGCCGCAGGCGGCTTGGCCGTGGGCCGTGCCCTCCAGCCCGCCTTTCGTTCTGCCCTTGCTGCAAGCCTGGCACTGCCTGGTCACGCAGGCCGCCACCCAGCCCGGAGAGTGGGTACTGGTGCACAGCGCGCGCGGGCTCATGGCGCAGGCCACCGCCTGGGTGGCCGATCGTCTGGGCGCCCGGGTCGTCTGGTCACCTGCGATGGACGCCTCGCCGCCTGGTGGGCAAATCAGCTTGCCGCCGGGCGCGGTGATCCTGGCGTGTCAGGGGCCTGGCGTCGACAGGCCCCTGCTGGCCTTGTGCCCGCGAGGCGTGGATGTGCTGGTGGTTATCGATGACAGCGGCGGCGCGACGCAGGCGCCGCTGGGCAACGCGGCTGTTGGCGCCCGGGTGGTCAAGGCCGCTGGGGCGCCGCTGTGGCCTGATGAGCAGACGCAAGCCCTTCTGTCGCGGGGCGGCTGCCTGCTGCCCTGGCGTCTGGAGGCGTTGCTGGGCGACGAGCCCCTGGCGCAGAGCGCGCGTGCTCGTGCATTCCAGTGGCTGGGCACCGAGTTGGCCCAGGGTTGGTGCCCGATGGCGGACGGCCCGCAGACGGCGGTGGACGATGTACTGGGCCTGACCCGCCAGGCCAGCCACACAGCCCCGCGCTGGCTGGCACCTGCTTCCCTCGATACGGTGCCAGCAACGCCCGCACACCTCACGCCCTCAGGGCTGAGACGTGAGGGCACGTGCTTGATCACCGGAGGTACCGCCGGCTTCGGCTTGGAGCTGGCGCTCTGGCTGGCCCGTCAGGGGGTCCGGCAAGTGGTGCTGATCAGCCGCTCCGGCCGTGTCTTGGCGCAGGACGAGCCCAGGCTGGCGAGGGTTCGGCAGTCCGGTTGCCGCGTGCTGGAGTGGGCTGTTGACATCTGTGACGAGCCGAGCCTTGAGCGCCTGCTTGCCGAGCCGGCGTTGCGCGAGATTCCTTTGCGAGGTGTGTTTCACTGCGCCGCCGTGCTGGAGGACGCGTTGTTGGACGACGTCACGACGGCGGGCCTGCAGCGCGTGCTGGCGCCCAAGGTCAACGGCGCGATGGCGCTTCACCGTGCCACCCTCGGCCTTGAGCTGGATTGCTTCGTACTTTTCTCGTCGGTCTCCGCCCAGTTGGGGCCGCCAGGCCAGGTGGCGTATGCCGCGGCCAACGCCTGTCTGGATGCGATGGCCTCATGGCGCCGGGGTCAGGGTCTGCCCGCGATGAGCATCGCCTGGGGAGCGATCGGGAACACGGGGATGGCCGCCAGGCGCCAGGGCCTGATCGCCTTGCTCGAGATGCAAGGCGTCGTTGCGCTGCACACCCGGCAGGCGCTGCAGGCGTTGGAGCAGCTCCTGCGCGACCGGGTGCACGGCCCGATTGGCGTGTTCGATGTGGACTGGCATCGCTGGAAAGCTGGCCGGGGGCGGTTGCCGCAGCGTTTGCTGGAGTTGGCGGGGGGGCAGGCCGCAGCGGGCAGCGCCGTGGACGCATTGCG
>CAISJH010000401.1 GCA_903885585.1 uncultured beta proteobacterium | reverse complement strand
GAACTCCGCGGCCACGCTGCGCTATGGCGCGCTGCCCGGGCAGCAGCCGCAGCCCGCATTGCGCAACGACTGGGTGCGCGCGGGCATCCTCTCCTATGGCTCAGCGCCCGATTTTCCTGAGCGCAGCATCGACAACTGGGGCCTTCGCCCGGCCATGACGCTGCGCACCCGGCTCATTGGCGTGCAGTCCTTGCGTGCTGGCGACACCGTGGGCTATGGCAGCACCTACCGGGCGCAGCAGCCCATGCGGATCGGCATTGCCGCCTGCGGGTACGCCGACGGCTACCCGCGCCACGCGGGCACGGGCACCCCGGTGCTGGTCAATGGCGTGCGCTGCACCACGGTGGGCCGGGTGTCCATGGACATGCTGGCGGTGGACCTCTCGCCCGTGCCCGGCGCCGGCCACGGCAACGAGGTGACGCTGTGGGGCGAGGGCCCGAACGGCAGCCGGCTGCCCATCGACGAGGTGGCGCAGGCCGCTGGCACCATCGGCTACGAGCTGATGTGCGCGCTGGCGCAGCGGGTGCCCGTGCGACTGGTGGACGACCGCGACCCGGCTTGACACCGCCGCGCAGCCGGTACCTTGCCATGGAGGCCCGTCGCCCTTACCCCCGAGTGAACCCACGTGTGAATCCGTCCGAGGTCGAGTTCGAGGCCGTGCGCGCCCAGGGTGCCGGGGGACAAAACGTCAACAAGGTGTCGAACGCTGCGCACCTGCGCTTTGACGTCCGAGCTTCTTCCCTGCCCGAGGACGTCAAGGAGCGTCTGCTGGCCACGCCCGACCATCGGCTCACGGGGGAGGGGGTCGTGGTTATCAAAGCGCAGGAACACCGCAGCCTGACGCAGAACCGCGAGGCCGCCCTGGCGCGCCTGCAATCCATGGTGGACGCGGCGGCTCACCCGCCCATCCCCCGCAAGCCCACCCGCCCTACGCGGGCCTCGGTGCAGCGCCGCATTGAGGGCAAGGCGCGGCGAGGGGCGGTGAAGGCGATGAGGGGGCGGGTGGGGGAAGCTTGAGGGTTCCGCGTCGCGGGTTTCGTTCGCTTCGCTTCGCTGCCGTGCCGGCATCGGCTTCATCGGTTCCGTGCCTTTACTCCGCCAGGCGTCTTGAGGTTCGCTCCGCCGCCGTGCCGGCCTGGGCACTGGGCCCGATCGGGCGGTCGGCCCTTCAGGCCGACTCCGCTGCGATGCTCGTCACGGGGTCGCGCCGCCGAACTCGCTGCGCTCACCTGCGGTTCGCTGCGCTCAGACAACGGCGGCGAGCATGTCCACGACGCGCGCTGCGCGCGCCGACCCCCTGCCTGCGCTTCTCGCCGCCCTCAAAGGGCCCGCGCCCAGGCCAGCGCGGCGGCTGCGGAGTGGGGATGGCGTGTGTCGGGCGCTAGGGGGGCCGTGACCACCTTGTCGAATTCGCCCAGATGGTGCTCATCGCATGGCCTCGGGCCGTTGTGGCCCGTCACCAATCCTTGAAGCAAGGCATTCCCGGATTCCCGCTCCCCCCTTTGTTCTTCGTTGCACCCCCTGGAGGAGGGGTCCTCCTGCAGTGAGCCTCGCTTCACAATCGCACCATGGCCCGTGAATCCAAGACCCTCTACACCTGCCGCGAATGCGGCGGCACCAGTCCCAAGTGGCTGGGCCAGTGCCCGCACTGCAAGGCCTGGAACACGCTGGACGAGTCGGTGGCCGAGGCCGCTGCCGGGGCCGGCAAGAACCGCTTCCAGGCCTTGGCGCGCAGCCAGCCGGTGGCCACGCTCAGCGAGATCGAGGCGGCGGATGTCGAGCGCACGCCCACGGGCCAGGAGGAGCTCGACCGCGTGCTGGGCGGGGGCATCGTGGCTGGCGGGGTGGTGCTCATCGGCGGCGACCCCGGCATCGGCAAGAGCACCTTGCTGCTGCAGGCGCTGGACGCGCTGTCAAGCCGGGTGCCGGTGCTCTACGTCACGGGTGAAGAGAGTGGTGCCCAGGTGGCCTTGCGTTCGCGTCGCCTGGGGCTGGCGGGCACCAAGGTGCGCGTGCTGGCGGAGATCCAGCTCGAGCGCATCCTGGCCGCGTTGGAGACCGAGGCGCCGGCGTTTTGCGTCATCGATTCGATCCAGACGCTGTACTCCGACCAGCTCAGCTCCGCCCCCGGCTCGGTGGCGCAGGTGCGCGAGTGCGCGGCGCAGTTGACGCGCGTGGCCAAGACCAGCGGCTGCGCCATGGTGCTGGTGGGCCATGTCACCAAGGAAGGCGCGCTGGCCGGCCCGCGCGTGCTGGAGCACATCGTGGACGCGGTGCTGTACGTCGAGGGCGACACGCATTCCAGCTTCCGACTGGTGCGCGCCATCAAGAACCGCTTTGGCGCGGTCAACGAGATCGGCGTCTTTGCCATGACGGAGCGCGGCTTGAAGGGGGTGAGCAACCCCAGCGCGATCTTCCTGTCCACGCACGGCGAGCCGGTGCCCGGTTCGTGCGTGATGGTGACGCTGGAGGGCACGCGGCCGCTGCTGGTGGAAATCCAGGCGCTGGTGGACTCCGGCGGGCCCAGCCCACGCCGGCTGTCGGTGGGCCTGGACCGCGACCGCCTGGCCATGCTGCTGGCGGTGCTGCACCGCCACGCCGGCGTGGCCTGCATGGACCAGGACGTCTTCGTCAACGCCGTGGGCGGCGTACGCATCGGTGAGCCGGCGGCCGACCTGGCGGTGCTGTTGGCGATCCAGGGCTCGTTGCGCGGGCGCGCGCTGCCGCGCGGCTTCTTCGCCTTTGGCGAGGTGGGGCTGGCCGGCGAGGTGCGCCCTGCCCCACGCGGCCAGGAGCGCCTGCGCGAAGCCGCCAAGCTCGGCTTTTCCGTGGCCGTGGTGCCGCAGGCCAACGCACCCAAGAAGCCCATCGAGGGCCTGACGGTGTACGGCGTGGAGCGCATCGAGCAGGCGATGGATGTGGTGCGCGGGTTGTAGCGGGCTGACTGAACCCGCCACTCACAAGAAAGCGCCGCGCCGCCGCCAGTTTTCTGGCGCGCCTGCGGGCGGCCGGGCCGGGCATCACGCAGACCTTGGGGGCGCTCTCTTCTCGGCCGCAACCCATCCGAGGGTCCCGATTCAAGAACTGCGCCCGATGAGCTTGCGCTTTGCATGCTTTCGCATAAAAATGCAAATATGCGTACCAGTCTCGATTTGCCAGATCCGCTGTTCCGCCACCTGAAGGCCCGTGCCGCGTTGGAGGGGCGCAGCCTGCGCGATCTGGTGGTGTCGCTTGTCGAGCGCGGCTTGGTGGCGCAGCCGCTGGAATCACCTCAAGCGCCTGCTGAGCCGGCGGAGCCACCGAGCGTTCGCCTGGGCGCCCCTATGGCGCTGGGGCCCGATCGGCTCAGCAACGCTGCGCTGAGCGAGTTGCTGGATGGCTGAGAGCCCCGTCACTCCGAGCGGGGGGCGCAGAGCGGGCATCGCCGGCGCAAGCCGCTTCGAACCCCCAAAGTTGAACCCGCCCTGGCGCGTGGCCGAGCCCACCATGCCGTGGCTCACGCAGCTGGAAGGCCCGCGCTCTGGCGATCTGCCCGACATCAATGTCTGGCTGGCTCTCGCGGTGCAGGAGCACCCGCACCATCAGGCCGCCTTGCGCTACTGGGCAACAGCCCAGGCTGAACGCACCCGTGAGGGTGCGGCCGCAGCGCGTGCGGGCTCAGGCTCCAGGCTCTGGTTCTGCCGGGTCACGATGCTGGGGCTGGTGCGGCTGCTCTGCCAGCCTAAGGCCGTCGGCCCCGGCGCGCTGGACACGCTGGCCGCGTGGACGCTTTACGCCCAGTACCGTGCCCTGCCGCACATTGGCCTGTTGCCAGAGCCTGAGGGCTGCGACGATGCACTGCGCGCGCTGGTGGGCGCCGGTCCTTTGCCGCCCCGACTGTGGACGGATGCCTACCTGGCTGCCTTGAGCCTGAGCGCGAGCTTGCGGCTGGTCACCTTTGACCGGGACTTCGAACGCTTTGGTCTGGAGCGCTGCCTGATTCTGGAGGGCTGAGAGTTCATGAACCACTTCCAACCCGTCGCGCTGGAGCACGCCAGCCGCCTGATCAACCACGGGCCCACGGTGCTGGTGACCAGCGCGCACGGTGGCCGGCGCAACGTGATGGCGGCCGCCTGGTCCATGCCGGTGGAGTTCACGCCGCCCCGCATCGCGGTGGTCATCGACAAGAAGACGCTGACGCGCGAGCTGATCATGGCCTCGGGCGCCTTTGCGCTGTGCATATCCGGGGTGGCGCTGGCAGACGCTACCTTTGCCGTGGGCTGCATCAGCGGCCGTGACGTGCCCGACAAGTTCGAGCGCTACGGCTTGCGGGACCGGCCCGGCCCGGTGCTCGGCCAGCCGGTGATCGAGGAAGGCTGCAGCGCCTGGTTGGAGTGCCGGCTGATCCCCGAGCGGCACACCGAAGAGGCCTACGACACCTGCTTTGCCGAGGTGGTGGCTGCAGCCGCCGATGCGCGGGTGTTCTCAGGTGGACGCTGGTCCTTCACCGAGGAGAACGCCGCGCTGCACACGCTGCACCACCTGGGTGCAGGCGCCTTCGCCGTGGCTGGGCAGGTGGTCCGGGCTCGGCTGCAGGCCTGACCCTTACTCCGGCTTCGCGCCGGTGGCCTTGACCACCTGTCGCCACTTCTCCACATCGGCCACCAGGAAGGCGCGGAACTCCTCGGGAGTGCTGCCCAGCACGCGTGAACCGTCCGGCTCCAGCCGCGAGCGCAGCTCGGGCGACTGCGCCGCCTTGGCGGCGGAGGCATGCAGCCTGGTCAGGATGTCACGGGGCAGGTTGGCGGGGGCCAGCAGGCCGAAGTAGGCCGTGGACTCATAACCCGGCAGCACGTCGGCAATGGGCGGTACGTCGGGCAGCGCCGGGATGCGCGTGCTGCTGGTCACGCCCAGCGCCTTCACCTTGCCGGCCTTGATCTGCGGCACGGCGTTGATGACGGGCGCAAACATCAGCTTGACCTGCCCGCCCACCACGTCCAGCAGTGCGGGGTTGCTGCCCTTGTAGGGGATGTTGACGACATCCAAGCCAGCCGTCATCTTGAACAGCTCGCCGGCCATGTGGATGGAGGTGCCCAGGCCGCCCACCGCAAAGTCCAGCTTGCCCGGTTGCGCCTTGGCCAGCGCAATCACGTCCTTGGCGTCGCGCGCGGGAAAGTCGCGTGCCGCCACCAGCACGGCCGGGCCGGTGGAGATCTGGGTGATGGGGGTGAAGTCCTTGACCGCGTCATACGGCACGCGCGCGCCGTACAGCCCCATGTTCACCGAATGGCTGGTGTTGACGAAGAGCAGCGTGTAGCCGTCGGCAGGTGAGCGCGCCACGGCCTCGGCCGCGATGTTGCCGCCCGCGCCCACGCGGTTGTCCACGATCACGGGTTGCCCCAAGTCTCGCGACAGTTCCTGGGCCACGAAGCGCGCCAGCGTGTCGGTGGTGCCACCTGTGGTCACGCCCACCAGGATGCGGATGGGTTTGGCGGGCCAGGCCTGTGCTTGCGCCGCCCCCCAAGGGGCGCCAAGACACAAGACCAGCGCAGTCAGCAGGGAACGCTTCTTCATGGAGATCCTGTTGCTTTTGGTGAGTGATCGAGCCAAGGCTCCAGGGTCAACGGTCTGTTTGTCCTGACCCGAAGCGCGTCTGCGCGCCGACGCCCGGTGCGCCTTCACCCCGACCTGCGGCGAGCTTATCGCAGCAGCGGGTTGCATGGCGTTCGGCCCGGCGCCAGCAGGGCGGCTCTCTCACACAGGCCCGAGCGCGAGTTGGACTTCCCGTGTTCCCGGGGAATCTTCTTGCGCTGTCCTCCTGTGCGGGTGCGCCTGCCTTGCAATTGCGGCCACCCAGTCCTAGGATCGCCCGGGGTTCCAGCCTGCCTTTCCCACGAACACTTTGACCCCACAGGAGCGCCGCGCATGATCCGAAGAACCTTGCTGAGCCTGGCCGCCGCGCTGTTGGGATGCGTCGCCGTGCCGTCATGGGCACAGTCCGAGGCCTGGCCCTCGCGGCCCGTCACTCTGGTGGTGCCGTTCGCCCCTGGCGGGCCCACGGACACTGTGGCTCGGCTGTTGGCCGAGCGCCTTCAGGCCCAGTGGAAGCAGACGGTGGTGTTGGACTACAAGCCTGGTGGCGGCACCATGGTGGGCACGCAGGCCGTGGCCCGTGCAAACGGTGACGGTCACACACTGGGCATGGCGATCAGCGCGCTGATGATCAACCCGGCGCTGCAGCCGAAGATGCCCTACGACACGCTCAAGGACCTCGCGCCCGTGGCGCTGATCGGTCAGGCGCACTTCGGCCTGTTCGCACATCCTTCCCTGGAAGCAAAGAACATCGCGGAGTTGGTGGCCTATGCGCAGCGCAACCCCGGGAAGCTGTCGTACGCCACACCTGGCATTGGCACGGGCACGCATCTGGCGGGCGAACTGATGCAGACGCTGGCGGGAGTGCAGATGGTGCACGTGCCGTATCGCGGCAGCGCACCGGCCCAGCAGGATGTGATCGCCGGGCGCGTGCCTCTGTTGTTCGACGTGCAGTTCTCCGCCATGCCCTTCGTGCGGGAGGGTCGCCTGAAGCTGTTGGCCCTGGCCAGCCCGAAGCGCTCGCAGCAGACGCCCGAAGTGCCCACCATGGACGAGACGCTGCCCGGTTTCAGCGCGATGAGCTTGATTGGCGTCATCGCGCCGCGCACCACGCCCAGGGCCCTGGTTGACCGCATCGCCGGAGATATCGCCACGGCTGTGCGGTCGCCTGAGATGGGCGCGCGGATGGCGCAGCTCGGGATGGAGCCCGTGGGCTCAAGTGCCCAGGAATACGAGGCCATCGTGCGCACCGAGATCGCCAAGTGGGCGCAGGTGGTCAAGACCGCCGGCATCAAGCTGGAGTGAGGACGCATGGACTGGCACATCACCCCCCTGGGCCCCTTGGGAGCGCGTGTCGAGGGTGTGAACCTCGGCCTTCCGCTGACGCCCGCCGAGGTCAGCCGAGTCGAGCAGCTCATGGACACCTACGCGGTGCTGGTGTTTCCCCACCAGAGCCTGGACCAGCATCAGCAGATCGCCTTTGCGCGGCAGCTTGGTCCGCTGGACCTGGGGCTTCGTAAGCTCAAGCGTGGGCCGCACCGGTTCGAGTATGCCGAGCTGGCCGACATCTCCAACGTCAAGGTCGACGGCAGCGTGGCCAGCCGGGACGACCCCAAGATCGTGGGCAACGTGGCCAACCAACTCTGGCACAGCGACTCGAGCTTCCAGCGGCCGCGCGCCAAGTACTCCATGCTGCATGCGTTGGTCGTGCCCCCGGAAGGTGGTAACACCGAATTCGCCGACTTGCGACTGGCCTGGGAGTCCTTGCCCGAAGCCTGGCAGCGTCGCGTGCAGCACCTCAGCGCGGTCCATTACGCCTTGTACTCGCGGTTTCTCCTGGGCGACACCGGCTACACCGAGGCCCAGCGAGAGGCTATTCCCGCGGTGCAATGGCCGCTGGTGCAGACCGACCCGAGGTCTGGCCGGAAGGTGCTGTTTGTCGGCATCCACGCCTGCGAGGTGGCCGGCATGACCCTCGCGGAAGGCCGGATGCTGCTGGCCGACCTGCTGGAGCATGCCACCCAGCGAGCCCACGTCTACGCTCACCGCTGGAGTGTGGGGGACCTGGTGATGTGGGACAACACCACCACGGTGCACCGTGGCCGGTGGTACGACTTTGCGCAGCGCCGGGAGATGCGCCGCGCCACGACGGAGGAGGTAGTCACCTCTGCTGAGGCCGCCTTGCAGGCGCCCTGAGGGGTTACTCAGCGAGGCACACCTGCGGTCAGCGACAGGCCGCCGTCCATGACGAGGTCCTGGCCGGTGATCCAGCCGGCGTCGTCGCTGCACAGCCAGGCCACGGCCTGACCGATCTCCTCAGGCGTGCCGATTCGACCGATGGGATGCGAGCGGATGCGCGCGGCCAGCAGGGCCTGCGGATCGGGGGCCTTCGCAATGGCGCCCATCGACAGCTCGGTGGGCACCAGGCTGGGTGAGATGGCATTGACGCGAATGCGCCGCGGCGCCAGATCCAGCGCCATCTGCCGAACCATCCCGACGACGGCGGCCTTGGCGCTGCAATAGGCCACACGCTCAAGCTGTGGCACCGAGGCCGTGACCGAAGCGATGGCGCAGATGGCGCCGCTTTGCGGCCCGAAGTGCGGCACGGCGGCCTGGGAGTAAAGGAACACCGGCCACACGCTGGCCCGCATCACCCGCTCGAAGTCCGCCAGGTCGGCCTGCAGCACCGATCCCACGCCACCCTGTCCCGCGCTGATGACCAGCGCGTCCAGACCGCCCAGCGCCGCCACGCAGTCCTGGACCACACGCTGCACGTCATCTGGCGAGGTGGCGTCGCCTGCCGACCAGTGGCACTGCCCGGCCGGGTGCAGGGCTTGGGCCTGCTCCAGCCGGTCGGCGCGCCGACCGGTCAGGAATACCCGCCATCCCCGGGCGGCCAGCGCCAGGCTGCCGGCAAGCCCGAGGCCGGTGCCACCGCCGACGATGAGCGCGCGCCGCCCCTCCGCCGGGCTGGTTGGGTTGGGGGTGTGGTGGCCCTCGCGGGTGCCTGTCTCGGCCATCGTTGCTCCTGGCTGCGAGGTGGTCTCGCGCAGGGCACACGGTAGCACTGCAGCCGGGTGACGCGGTTCACATCAGCCGTTCACCTCAGGGGCTCTGCAAGACGGCCTCGCCGCCAGCGCAGACAATGCCGAGCCATGAGTGCAACATGGGGATGGGCCTTGGCCGTGGTGGCCATCGCCCTAGGGTGGTTTCAGTGGGGGTGGCAGGGCGTGCTCCTGGCGATCTCGGTCGTCGTTTTCTGGCTGTTGCTGCAGTTCAGTCGCGCCATGCGGGTCATGCGACAGGCAGCGGGTGCGCCTATCGGCCACGTAGACAGTGCCGTGATGCTGAACGCCAAGCTGCGGGCGGGGATGAGGCTGATGGAGATCATTCCCTTGACGCGCAGCCTGGGGCAAGCGGTCGAGGGCGAGCCCGGAGTCCCGGAGACTTTCACCTGGACCGACACCTCGGGTGCCTGCGTGCGGGTGCAGCTTGTCGGCGGGCGTCTGCGGCAGTGGTCGCTCGAGCGCCCCGCTGAGAGCCCCGCCGCAGCACCGTTGGCTGCGGCGTCTGACCCGGCACCCGATCAGGCCTCCGTTCAGGCGCCCGACCGCGGCGCCGGTGCATAAAATCACCGGTCCCGAGCGCGCGGGCCGCCACACTGTGTGACGGAGCGCGCTCGCACCCTTCAAGCACCACAAGGAACTGCAATGTCGATGTCCGACCGTGACGGCAAGATCTGGATGGACGGCCAGCTGGTCGATTGGCGCGACGCCAAGATTCACGTGCTGAGCCACACCCTGCACTATGGGTGCGGCGCCTTCGAGGGCGTGCGGGCTTACAACACCGCCAACGGCACGGCCATCTTCCGCCTGCGCGAGCACACCGAACGCCTGTTCAACAGCGCCAAGATCCTGCGCATGAAGATCCCCTTCTCGCTGGACGAGGTGATGGAGGCGCAGAAGACGGTGGTGCGCGAAAACAAGCTCGAGAGCTGCTACCTGCGCCCGCTGACCTGGATCGGCGACCAGAAGCTGGGCGTCAGCCCCAAGGGCAACACCATCCACCTGATGGTTGCAGCCTGGGCCTGGGGCGCCTACCTGGGCGAGGAAGGCCTCAAGCGCGGCATCCGCGTCAAGATCTCGAGCTACACCCGCCATCATGTCAACATCACCATGACGCAGGCCAAGGCGGTGAG
>CAISJH010000400.1 GCA_903885585.1 uncultured beta proteobacterium | reverse complement strand
GGCGAGCCCGCAGGGCTGGCCGCCGCAGCAGTGATCGGTCAGGTACGCGATGAGTTCGTTCATCTGTGCGATGAGCGGGCGGTACACCAGATGGCGGCCCTGGCGCTCGGCCTGCACCAGCCCGGCGTCGGCCAGGCCCTTGAGGTGAAACGACAAGGTGGACGAGGGGACGCCCAGGGTGACGGCCAGCACGCCCGGGGTCATCCCGTCAGGGCCTGCGCCCACCAGGGCGCGGAACACGCGCAACCGGGCGGGTTGGGCCAGTGCAGCCAGCGCGGCCACCGCCTGGGCCTCTGACAGGGGACCGGGCATCACCACGGTGGCCGTGTTGAGAACGGCGGCGCTCATGCGCGCGCGTCCGGGTCTGGGCCCGGGCCCGCGAGAGGCAAACAGGTGGGCAGCGCCAGCGTCACGGCCCAGCACGCCAGCAGCATGAGCCCGGAGCCCAGCAGCGACCACGACAGCCCGCCCCACTGGTATAGCAGCCCCGACAACAGCGTGCCGAAGAAGCGGCCCAGGGCATTGGCCGCGTAGTAGAAGCCCACGTCCTCGGCCGCCTTCTCCGAGCCGGCGTAGGCCAGGATCAGGTACGAGTGCACCGAGGAGTTGACGGCAAAGGCCGCGCCAAACACCGCAAGCCCGGCCACCACCACCCAGGTCAGCTGCGGCACCTGCGCCCACACCAGGCCTGCCAACACCAGCGGCACGGCGGCCAGCAGAGCCGACCAGGCGCGTGCCGCGGGCACTTCTCGCGTGAGGCCGTCTTCGCTGCGCCGCACGATGGCGGGTGCCGCGGCCTGCACGACGCCGTAGCCGATGGTCCACAGCGCCAGGAACGCCCCCACCATGGTGAAGTTCCAGCCCGAGGCGTACAGGAACACGGGCACGCCCACCACAAACCACACATCGCGCGCGCCGAACAGGGCCACCCGTGCGGCGGCCAGCAGGTTGATGGCCCGGCTCTTGGCGAACAGTTCACGGGCTGACTTGGACGCCTTGCTCTTGCCCATCAGCGGCGGCACGAAGCCCACCACGCCCACGAACACCAGCGCCAGCAGCGCGGCCATGGCCCACAGGGCGTGGGTGAAGCCCAGAGCCTGCAGCAGCACGCCGCCCAGGAAGAAGCCGATGCCCTTCATCGCGTTCTTGCTGCCGGTGAAGAAGGCCACCCACTTGAAGAGCTGGCCGCTGGCCTGGCTGGCGGTGAGCTTGATGGCCGACTTGCTGGCCGTCTTGGTGAGGTCCTTGGCGACGCCGCACAGGCCCTGCGCGCCCACCACCCAGGCCACCGAGGCCGCCACCGTCCAGTCGGGTGACAAGGCCGACAGCATCAGGAAGCCCAGGATCTGCGTGCCCAGCCCCACGGCCAGCATGCGGGCGATGCCGTAGCGCGTGGCCAGCCAGCCGCCTACCAGGTTGGCCACCACCCCGGCGGCCTCGTACAGCAGGAAAAGGAAGGCCAGGGTGAAAGGGGAGTAGCCCAGCTGGTAGAAGTGCAGCAGGACCAGCATCCGCAGCGCGCCGTCCGTGAGCGTGAAGCCCCAGTAGGCGGCGGTGACGATGGCGTAGTCACGTGCCCCTCGCCCGGCGGGTACGCCGGGCGATCCCCCAACCTCTGACATCACAAGCCTTCCTGCTGCAGATGGCAAGCCAGGTCCACCATGCGGCAGGCGTAGCCCATCTCGTTGTCGTACCAGGCGTACACCTTCAGCAAGGTGTCGTCGGTCACCATGGTGGACAGCGCGTCCACGATGGAGCTGCGCGTATCGCGCGCATAGTCGGCACTCACCAGCGGCCGCTCCTCGTAGCCCAAGATGCCGGCCAGCGGCCCGCGCGCGGCCTGCGCGAACAGGGCGTTCACTTCCTCGGCGGTGGTGGGGCGCTGCAGCTCGAACACGCAGTCGGTGAGCGACGCGTTGAGCACCGGGGCCCGCACGGCGTGCCCGTTGAGCTTGCCCTTGAGCTCGGGGTAGATCAGGGCGATGGCCGTGGCACTGCCCGTGGTGGTGGGCGCCAGGCTCAGCATGGCGCTGCGGGCGCGCCGCAGGTCCTTGTGCGGCGCATCCACCACCAGGTTGGTATTGGTGGGGTCGTGGATGGTGGTGATCTGGCCGTGGCGGATGCCCAGGGCCTCGTGCACCACCTTCACCACCGGTGCCAGGCAGTTGGTGGTGCAGGACGCGGCCGTGACGATGGGGTGCTGCTGCGGGTCGTAGAGATGCTCGTTCACGCCCACCACCACGTTGAGCACGCCGCCGGTTTTCACCGGGGCGGCGACGATCACGCGCTTGGCGCCCCGGTCCAGGTGGCCTTGCAGCGTCTCGGGCGTGAGGAACTTGCCCGTGCACTCCAGCACCACGTCCACGCCCAGGTCACCCCAAGGAATGTCGGCCGGCGTGGCGTGCGCGCTGAAGCCCAGCGTGCGCGCGCCGATGCGCACTGCATGCTCATCAGGCGCCTCGATGTCCTCGCGCCAGCGGCCCTGCACGCTGTCAAACGTCAGCAGGTGCGCCGTGGCGGCACTGCCTCCCTTGAGTTCGTTCAGGTGCACTACCTCCAGGCGGTTGCCCGCTCGCGGGTCGTCCTGTGGTCGCTCGGCCGCGCCGAAGGCGGCGCGCAGCGCCAGCCGCCCGATGCGGCCCATGCCGTTGATACCGACTTTCATGGGGGAGGTAGTGCTCATGGAGGTGGTTGTTGGGTCGAAGGCACTCTTGGAGCGGATCAGCAGAACAGCGGATCCGGGTTCCGACGAATATTTCGATGATCTTCGAATGATGAGGCGCTGAGATGTCAATCGTGTGACAAAAGCGGTGTACTGGTTCGGGCGTTGGGACGCACCAGAATGGCAACGGGGCGCCCGAAGGCGCCCCGTTTCTGTCGTTATGCGGCCGTCAGACGGTAGTCAACGGCCGCCCCTCCTCAGGTCCCGATTTTGTTGCCGTCGTTCTTAGTGATCACCACCGTGGCCGAGCGGGGGCGCTTGCCGGCGCCGT
>CAISJH010000399.1 GCA_903885585.1 uncultured beta proteobacterium | reverse complement strand
GTGCAGCAGCTGGCAGAGGCCCTGGAACTGGCCATCAAGGCCGGTCAGTCACCGGTGGAACTCGCGCCGCTTTTGGACACCCTCCAGCAGAGTCTGGACCCGCTGGTGCAGGCCATCGCGCAACGGCTGCCCCAGGTGCAGTTCGTCACACCTGCGGCTGCGGTCGCTGTCGATGAGGCCCACCTTTTGCGGGTGACGCAGCGCCTGCGCGAGTTGTTGTCCGACATGGACTCGGAAGCCGGCGACTGGCTTGGAAAGCACCGGGCAGTGCTGTCCAGCGCCTTTCCAGCGCACCTGCCTGCCCTCGAGTCGGCACTGCAGGCCTTCGAATTCGACATCGCCGCTGAACAGTTGGACGCAGGCATGGCCGCCCGAGCAGCCGCCTGAGCCGACCACGGCTCAAACAGAATCGCGAGGCACGGCTTCTGAGGCAGCAAACTGCTTCACCGCGGCCCAGATGCTCACCAGGTCACCTGCGGCCGTGACAAAGACCGTCCACTGAGCCGCCTGCAATTCAGGATGCTGCGGGTATTCGTGGGCCAACGAATTTCGAGCCTCGCGGAGCACGCGCCAGGCCTGAGCGGAGGGAATGGCACCCAAGCGCTCAAGCCGCTGAAGCTTCTGAACGAAGGGCGACTCAGGCGGCAAAGGGTCCAGGGTGGCCGACAACAGTCCCGGCAAGACCTTTTCACCCAGCACATCCTGCAGCTTCATGAACCGGTAGGCCGCCTGGTCCATCACCCGGCGGCCTTCATCGGACAACTGGACGACAGCCGCCGCATCAAAGCGTGCGGGCAACAGCACCAGGTCCTGCTCCAGGATCCGGGCGTGTTGCTCGCACTGGTCGAGAGCGGCCTTCAGGGCCTGCCGGGCTGAGTCAGCCATGGCCGCCTTCGGTCAGTTCAACCCCTTCAGTCAATGCTGCCTGGTGGATAGGCCTGGGCTGGGGATCCAGCAAGGTGGAATACAGCACCACATCCAAGCGCTCATCCTCGAAATCGGGGGAGTCGTGCAGGTCCGCCAGCAGGTCCATCTTGGCTTGTACCAAGCCTGTGGCACTCAGGTCATCGCAGCGCACCAGGAAATCGAAGTCGCCGCCCCGAGCGCGGTCATCCACCCGAGAGCCGAACAACCATACCCGCGCCCGTTGCCCAAAGTGCCGACGCACCAGGCGAGGCACGAGTTGCTGCTGCACTGGGGTGAGACGCATGACGACGGTCGATTTGAGTCCAATTGGAGTTCGATACGCTCGCGTGAACTCAGATGACCTTGCTCACTTCGCTCCCAACAACGGAATCGCGCCCTCGCTGCCCGTGCCCAGCAAGCCGGTGCGGGTGTAGATGCCCAGCTTGTCGCGCGTGTCGGCGATGTCCAGGTTGCGCATGGTGAGCTGACCGATGCGGTCGGCCGGCGTGAAGGCCGCGTCTTCCACCTTCTCCATGCTCAGCCGCTCGGGTGCGTAGGTCAGGTTGGGGCTCTCGGTGTTGAGGATGGAGTAGTCGTTGCCGCGGCGCAGCTCCAGCGTCACCTCGCCCGTGATGGCGCGCGCCACCCAGCGCTGCGCGGTTTCGCGCAGCATCAGGCTCTGCGGGTCGAACCAGCGCCCGTGGTACAGCAGCTTGCCCAGGCGGCGGCCGTTGCTGCGGTACTGCTCGATGGTGTCCTCGTTGTGGATGCCGGTGACCAGGCGCTCGTAGGCGATGTGCAGCAGCGCCATGCCCGGGGCCTCGTAGATGCCGCGGCTCTTGGCCTCGATGATGCGGTTCTCGATCTGGTCGCACATGCCCAGGCCGTGGCGG
>CAISJH010000398.1 GCA_903885585.1 uncultured beta proteobacterium | reverse complement strand
GCACGACCTGATGCAGCTGCCCATCGAACGCCTGCAACGCTTCTTTGATGGATTGAGCCTGCCGTCCACGATGCTGGACGAGGCCTTGAAGCTTTTGCTGGATGAGATCCGCACCCGGCTGAAGTACCTGTGCGACGTGGGTCTCGGGTACCTGACGCTGGACCGCCAGAGCCGCACCCTCTCGGGTGGCGAGGTGCAGCGCATCAACCTGACCACGGCGCTGGGCACCTCGCTCGTGAACACCATGTTCGTGCTGGACGAGCCCAGCATCGGCCTGCACCCTCGCGACATGAACCGCATCGTGCAGGCCATGCACCGCCTGCGCGACGCCGGCAACACCCTGGTGGTGGTGGAGCACGATCCGGCCGTGATGCTGGCGGCCGACCGGCTGATCGACATGGGCCCCGGCCCCGGCGAGCGCGGCGGGCAGATCGTCTTCGACGGCACGCCACAGGCGGCGCGCAGCGCCGATACGCTGACAGGCCAGTACCTCGGCGCGCGCAAGCAGGTGGGTCTGGGCTTCCAGCGCCTGGTGGAGGCCTTGACGCCGCGCTTGATCCTGGAAGAGGCCACCGAGCACAACCTGCAGCACGTGACCGTGGCCTTCCCGCTGCAGCGCCTGGTCTGCGTGACCGGGGTCTCGGGCTCGGGCAAGAGCACGCTGGTGCAGGACGTGCTGTACCCCGCCTTGGCGCGCCACTTCGGCAAGGCCACCGAGACGCCCGGGGCGCATGGCCAGCTGCTGGGCGCCGACTGGCTGGCCGATGCGGTGTTCGTGGACCAGTCGCCCATCGGCAAGACGGCGCGCAGCAACCCGGCCAGCTACGTGGGTGCCTTTGACGAGGTGCGCAAGCTGTTCGCCGGCGCGCCGCTGGCACTGGAGCGCAGCTACACCGCCGGCATGTTCAGCTTCAACGCCGGCGACGGACGCTGCCCCACCTGCGGCGGCTCCGGCTTCGAGCATGTGGAGATGCAGTTCCTGTCGGATGTGTACCTGCGCTGCCCGGATTGCGATGGCCGGCGCTTCCGCGCCGAGATCCTGGACGTGAAGATCGTGCGCGGACCGCGCCAGCTGTCGGTGGCCGATGTGCTGGAACTCACGGTCAGCGAGGCGGCTGCGTTGTTCCGCGACGACCGCGAGGTGGTGGCGCGGCTGCAGCCGCTGGTGGACGTGGGCCTGGACTACGTGCGCCTGGGCCAGCCCGTGCCCACGCTTTCGGGCGGAGAGGCCCAGCGTCTGAAGCTCGCCGGCTTTCTGGCCGAGGCGGCCACTTCGCCCGCCCAGCGCGTGGCCAAGAAGGGCACGCTGTTTCTGTTCGACGAGCCCACCACCGGGCTGCATTTCGACGACATCGCCAAGCTGATGCGCGCCTTCCGCAAGCTGCTGGAGGCGGGGCACTCGCTCATCGTCATCGAGCACAACCTGGATGTCATCCGCGCTGCCGATTGGATCGTCGACCTCGGGCCCGAGGGCGGGGACGCTGGCGGCCTGCTGGTGGCCGAAGGCACGCCCGAGGACGTGCGCGCGCACGCCCACTCGCACACCGGTCAGGCGCTGCGCGAGTACGACGTGGCCATGGGCGCGGGCGCCGTGCAGGCGGCCGAAGCACCGGCGGCATGGCGTGGCGACCGGGCCAAGACCGGCGGCGCCTACCTGGGCGACGCCATCCGCATCGTCAACGCCCGCGAGCACAAC
Organism: uncultured beta proteobacterium; assembly: GCA_903885585.1. GTDB lineage: Bacteria > Pseudomonadota > Gammaproteobacteria > Burkholderiales > Burkholderiaceae_C > Rubrivivax. The sequence goes on along the minus strand of CAISJH010000398.1, from coordinate 6,059 downwards.
CTCAAGTCCCTCAACGTGGACATCCCGCGCGGCAAGTTCAGCGTCGTCACGGGAGTCTCGGGCTCGGGCAAGAGCACCCTGGCCTTCGACATCCTGTTCAATGAAGGCCAGCGCCGCTACCTGGAAAGCCTGAACGCCTACGCCCGCAGCATCGTGCAGCCAGCGGGCCGGCCCGAGGTGGACGCCGTGTGGGGCATCCCGCCCACCGTGGCCATCGAGCAGCGCCTGTCGCGTGGCGGGCGCAAGAGCACCGTGGCCACCACCACCGAGGTCTGGCATTTCCTGCGCCTGCTGTGGGTGAAGCTCGGCACGCAGCATTGCACCAAGGACGGCTCGCCCGTGCGGCCGCAGAGCGCCGAGAGCATCGCCGCGCAGTTGCTGCGCGACCACGCCGGCCGCCACGTGGGCCTGCTGGCACCGTTGGTGGTCAACCGCAAGGGCGTCTACACCGACCTGGCCAAGTGGGCCAAGGCCCGTGGCCACACCCACCTGCGCGTGGACGGCGAGTTCCTGCCGCTGGACCCCTTCCCACGCATCGACCGCTTCAAGGAGCACACGATCGAGCTGCCGGTGGCTGACCTGGTGGTCGACCCGGCGAACGAGGCTGCGCTGCGCGAGGCTTTGTCCCGCACGCTGCAGCTGGGCCGCGGCGTGCTGCATCTGCTGCACCCGCTGGACGGCCTGGCCGAAGCGCTGGCCGAAGGTGCGGCCACGGGAAGCATCGGCCAGGTGCAGGTCTTCTCCACCAAGCGCGCCTGCCCCACCTGCGGCACCAGCCACCCGGAGCTGGACCCGCGCATGTTCAGCTACAACAGCAAGCACGGCTGGTGCACCGAGTGCGTGGGCACCGGCCTGAAGCTCAGCCGCGAGCAGCGCAAGGCCTACGACGACTCGGTGCGCGACGACGATGCCAAGGGCCGGGAGCAGAGCTTCCCGTCCGAGGAGCCCGAGGTCGAAGGCCTGGTGGACGAGCCTTGCCCGGCCTGTGCCGGCGCACGGCTGAACCCCGCCTCACGGGCCGTCACCTTCCTGGGCAAGCCCATCAGCGAGGTGGCGCACATGAGCGTGCGCGAGGCCCATGGCTGGGTGCTGGATTGGCTGACCGAAGGGCGCTTGAGTGGGCGCGAGATGGGCATCGCCCGCGATGTGATCGCCGAGATCCGCAGCCGCCTGCAGTTCCTGCAGCAGGTGGGCCTGGGCTACCTCACGCTGGACCGCGCCGCGCCCACGCTCTCCGGTGGCGAGGCGCAGCGCATCCGCCTGGCGGCGCAGCTGGGCAGCAACTTGCAGGGCGTGTGCTACGTGCTGGACGAGCCCACCATCGGCCTGCACCCGCGCGACAACGGCATCCTGCTGAACGCCTTGCACCAGTTGGGCGACAAGGGCAACACCCTGGTGGTGGTGGAGCATGACGAGGACACCATCCGCCGGGCTGACCACCTGATCGACATCGGCCCCGGCGCTGGCAAGCGCGGCGGGCGGCTGGTGGCGCAGGGCACGGCGGCCGATCTGGCGGCCTCGGCCGAGTCGCTCACCGGGCGGCTGCTGGCGCAGCCGCTGAAGCACCCGCTGCAGGCGCGGCGGGCGGTGGTGCCCGGCCAGGGCCTGGCCGGTGCGACCGCAAACTTGCCGGGCAACATGCCCGCGCCGGCGCTGCACGTCACCGGTGCTCACCTGCACAACCTGCGCCAGGTGGACGTGGCTGTTCCGCTGAGGCGCTTGGTGGCGGTGACGGGGGTGTCCGGTTCCGGCAAGAGCACCCTGGCGCGCGACGTGCTGCTGACCAATGTGCAAGCTGCCGTGGCGATGCTGGCCACCAAGGCCGGGCGTGAGGCGCTGGCCCGCGGCGAACACCCGGTCTGGGCGGGCTGCCAGGGCCTGACAGGCTACGAGACCATCGACCGCGTGCTGGAGGTGGACCAGACCCCGATCGGCAAGACGCCGCGCTCCTGCCCGGCCACCTACATCGGCTTCTGGGACACCATCCGCAAGCTCTTCACCGAGACGCTGGAGGCCAAGGCTCGGGGGTACGCGGCCGCGCGCTTCTCGTTCAATACGGGTGACGGCCGCTGCCATGCCTGCGAAGGGCAAGGCCTGCGCACCATCGAGAAGAGCTTCCTGCCGGATGTGAAGGTGCCTTGCGACGTGTGCCACGGCCAGCGCTTCAACGCCGAGACCCTGGCCGTCACCTGGCGCGGCAAGAGCATTGGCGACGTGCTGAACATGGAGGTGGACGAGGCGGTGGATTTCTTTGCCTCCATGCCCTCCATCGCCCACCCGCTGCAGTTGCTCAAGGACGTGGGCCTGGGCTACCTCACCCTGGGCCAGCCCAGCCCCACCTTGTCAGGCGGCGAGGCGCAGCGCATCAAGCTGGTGACCGAGCTGACCAAGGTACGCGATGACGTGACCCGGCGTGGCCAGAAGGCACCGCACACGCTTTACGTGCTGGACGAGCCGACAGTCGGCCTGCACATGGCGGATGTGGAGAAGCTCATCCGCGTGCTGCACCGCCTGGTGGACGGCGGCCACAGCGTGGTGGTCATCGAGCACGACCTGGACGTCATCGCCGAGGCCGACTGGGTGGTGGACCTGGGGCCCGAGGGCGGCACCGACGGCGGGCGCGTGGTGTGCGCGGGCCCGCCCGAGGCCCTCGTGGCTGCTGGTACCCACACGGGCCAGGCCCTGGCGCCGGTGCTGGCGCGATGAGGCCCCTGGGGCCGGCAGGGTCTCAAGCCCCGCCCGGCCCTTGGGAATTCACAAGCCCAGCCACTTGGGCAGGAACAGGCTGATCGATGGGAAAGCGATCAACACGCCCATGCGCACGATATCGGCGTAGATGAAGGGCACTACGCCCTTCCAGATGGTGGTGGTGGGCACGTTGGGCATCACGCTGGACAGCACGAAGATGTTCATGCCCACCGGTGGCGTGATCAGGCTGATCTCGATCACGCACACCACGATGATGCCGAACCACACCGGGTCGTAGCCGAGTGACGTGACCAGCGGGAAAAAGATGGGCACCGTCAGCAGCATCATCGAAAGGCTCTCCATCGCGGTGCCCAGGACCACATAGATGGCGCAGATGGCGATGATGACGATGATCGGGTTGACCTGGAACTGCGTGACAAAGTCCTTCAGGGCCGTGGGCAGTTCGGTGAAGTTCAGAAAGTTCGCGAACAGTGACGCACCGATGACGATGGTGAAGAGCATGGCCGAGGTGCGCGCCGACTCCACCAGCACCTCCTGCAGCACCTTCAGCGTCAGGGCGCCGCGCGCCCAAGCGAACACAAAGCCGCCCATGGCTCCCACGCCTGCTGCCTCGGTGGGTGTGAACAACCCGCCATACATGCCGCCCATCACCAAGGCAAACAGCAGAGCCACGCCCCAGATGCCCCGCATGGCCGCGAGACGTTGCGCCCAGGTGGCCTTCTCTCCTGGTGGGCCCAGGGAGGGATTGCGTTTGGTGACCCACGCTGCGGCAATCATGTAAAACACCGTGGCCACGATGCCAGGGATGACACCGGCCGCGAACAGCGCACCGATGCTCTGCTCCGTCATGATCCCGTAGATGACCATGATGACGGACGGTGGGATCAATATCCCCAGCGTGGCCCCGGCGCAGATCGACCCCGCTGCAAAGGATGTCGAGTAGTTGAAGCGTTGCATCTCGGGCATGGCCACCCGCGCCATCGTGGCGGTGGTGGCCAGTGACGAGCCGCAAATGGCACCAAACCCTGCGCACGCGGCGATCGTCGAAAGCGAGAGGCCACCCCTGCGGTGGCCGAAGAAGGCATACGCCGCCTGGTACAGGTCGCGCGACATGCCCGCCCGTGTGACGAAGTTACCCATCAGCACAAACAACGGCACCACGGACAGCGTGTAGGCACCAATGTCCGTGAACTCACTGGCCGCCGACGAAAACGCCGCCGGCCATGAACGCATCATCGCGAAGCCGATCAGCCCCACCAGCCCCATGGCGATGGCAATCGGCACCCGCAGTGCCATCAGCACGAACATGGCGGCAAAGCCGAGCAGACCTTCCGTCATGTCTCGTCCTTCGGTGCGGCATGGCCGCCAAAGCTCAGTTGAGCAGGGTCGCTTCGGTGGCGCCATTCGCGCACGATCAACGCCAGGTGGACCAGCGCCGTCAGCAGCAGCATCACTGCCACCAGGCGGTGGAAGGGGCCCAGGCCAATCTCCAACCGTGCCGTCATATCCCCCATGGAGTAGGTACGCCCTGACTTCACCCAGACCAGCCATGCCGCGCCGCCGAACACTCCCGCAGACACCAGGTGTGCCAGCGCCATCTGCAGGTGCAGCAAGCGCGGCGGCAGGTAACGGTCGGTCAGATCGAAGACGATGTGCTCCCCGGCCAGGGATGCCAGCGGCAGGGCCAGGAAGATCATGACCAGCATGGACAACTCGGTCAGCTCCACCGCGCCGACGATGGAGTTCCCCACCAGTTTGCGGCCGACGACGTCGGCAAAGGTCAGCAGCATCATCGCGAAGAGTGCGACGGCCGCGACAGTATTGACCGCAGAGACGATGCGTTTCATGGTTGAGAGTCCTTGAGGTCGTGGTCCAGGGCCTCAGGATGGCCCAGGCGTGAGCGCCGCACAGTGGCGGTCGCCCACGCGGGCCTGGGGGTCAGACCGCCTTACTTGACCTTGGCGATCTCGGCGCGGAACTCGGACAGCACCGCTGCCGCACTCTTCAAGCCCTTTTCCTCGGCCTTCTTGACCCAGTCGGCTTCCAGAGGAGCGGTCTTGGCCTTGTAGTCGGCGACGAGCTTGGCATCAGCGTTGTCGAAAGTCACGCCGTTCTGCTTCTGAACGTCGCGGCTCTTGGCATCCACGTCGTCCCAGGCCATGCCGAAGCGGCGGGCTGCGGCTTCGCCAGACAGCTTCTCGATGGCGTCCTGGTCGGCCTTGGAGATCTTGTTCCAGGTGGCCTCGTTCATCACGAAAGCGAAGCTGGTGTTGTAGGCGCCGCCAGGCAGTGCGGTGCGGTGCTTGGTCAGCTTTTCCAGCTTGAAGGACACGACCGATTCGTCGGGGAACCAGTTACCGTCCATCACGCCCGAGGACAGCATCTCGTAGGCCTGGCTGGCGGGGCGCAGCGTCATGTTGGCGCCGATGGCCTTGCCGATCTCATTGACGAAGCCACCACCCACGCGGAACTTGATGCCTTCCAGGTCGGCCAGTGACTTCACGGGCTTCTTGTTGTTGAAGATGATGCCTGGGCCGTGGGTGAAGACGGTCAGCACCTTCAGACCCTTGTGCTCGTTGAACTGCGCCAAGTGCTTGCGGTACACGCGCTCGTAGGCCACGCTGGTGGCCACAGCGGAGTCGCCCAGGAAGGGAAACTCGGCCAGCCCGGTCATCACGTAGCGGCCCGGGGTGTAGCCGTGCACGCTGAAGGACAGGTCGGCCTGGCCGTCACGGATGGCGTCGAAGGTGCCTGCGGGCGGCGACACGGGCTTGGGTAGGATGTTGCACTTCACTCGATCCTGCGTGGCCTTGGCCACATCGGCGCACCAGCTGGCTTGCGACATCGACAGCAGGTGCGTGGGCGGCACCCAGGTGGACGTGGCCAGTACCACCTGGGCAGAGGCGGCGGTCGACAGGCCCAGCGCGGCGACGGCGGTGAGGGTCTTGAACTTCAGCATGGCATCCTCGAAAGAAATAGGGGGTGGGCGGCGCTGCAATAGTGGCTTGCGCCCGGAGGCGCGATGGTAGCCGCTGCCCGAGAGGCCTGGACTTCTCACTTACCCTGAAGCAGTTTCCCCCGCATGCCAGGGCTATTTCGTGTCCGGGTGCTTGCGCAAGGTCTGCAGCCACTTCCACACCCGCCAGCCCAGCAGCACGGCCAAGATGGCCCCGTATACCGCTACATCGCCAAAGTCGTTCTTGCCTGAGCGCATCCAGAAGAAGTGCAGCAGGGCCAGCCCGGCCACGCCGTAGACGGCCCGGTGCAGGGCCTGCCAGCGTCGGGCCCCCATGGTCTTGATGGCTCGGTTGAACGACGTGGCCGCCAAGGGCAGCATGCCCAGCAGCGCG
>CAISJH010000397.1 GCA_903885585.1 uncultured beta proteobacterium | reverse complement strand
GGCCCCTTCCAGCGCAAGCGGCGCACGAAGTCCTTCACGCGGGCTTCGCGTTCCTCGGCCGGCACCATGTCCAACTTGTTCAGCACGATCCAACGCGGCTTGGCATGCAGCCCTGGGTCGTAGGCCTTGAGTTCCTTGACGATGGCTCGGGCCTGCGCCACGGGGTCGGCACCGTCAAACGGCGCGAGATCCACCAGATGCAGCAGGAGTTCGGTACGCTGCAGATGTCGCAGGAACTGGTGGCCGAGCCCGGCACCCTCCGAGGCGCCCTCGATGAGGCCGGGAATATCGGCCACGACGAAGCTCTGGTCTGGACCCACGCGTACCACGCCCAGATTGGGATGCAGCGTGGTGAAAGGATAGTCGGCGATCTTGGGGCGGGCGTTCGAGATGGCGGCAATCAACGTGGACTTGCCGGCATTGGGCATGCCGAGCAGCCCCACATCCGCCAGCACACGCAGTTCCAACTTGAGCTTGCGGGCCTCACCGGGCCAGCCTGGCGTCTTCTGCCGAGGCGCCCGATTGGTGCTGCTCTTGAAGTGAAGGTTGCCAAAGCCGCCGTCTCCGCCCTTGGCCAGCAGAACGCGCTCGTCCGGTTCCAGCAGTTCACACAGGCGATCGCCCGTCTCGGCATCGGTGAAGATGGTGCCGACAGGCACCCGGAGCACGACGTCATCACCCGCGGCGCCAAACTGGTCCGAACCGCGGCCGGCCTCGCCGTTGCGAGCCTCGAAACGCCGGGTGTAGCGGAAATCGATGAGCGTGTTCAGATTGACATCGGCCACGGCCCACACACTGCCGCCGCGTCCACCGTCGCCGCCGTTCGGCCCGCCGAAGGGGATGAACTTTTCGCGACGGAAGCTCACGCACCCGGCACCACCGTGGCCGGCCGAGATGTCAATGGTGGCTTCGTCTACGAACTTCATGCGGATGCAGGGCTCCAACGAGAAACCCCGGCCAAGGCCGGGGCTTCGATGCGGATCTGGTGTGACCTCAGACCGGCGTGACCGAGACGACGTGCCGGTTCAACTCGCCCTTGACGGCAAAGCTGACCTGGCCATCGACCAGCGCGAACAGCGTGTGGTCGCGCCCCATGCCGACATTGGTGCCAGCGTGGAAGCGGGTGCCGCGCTGACGCACGATGATGGATCCAGCGGGAATGGATTGCCCGCCGAAAACCTTGACGCCCAGCATCTTGGGCTGCGAGTCACGGCCGTTCCGGGTGGAACCGCCGCCTTTTTTCTGTGCCATGGCTGAAGACTCCTGAGACGATCAAGCGTTGACCGAACCGATCTGGATCTCGGTGTAGGTCTGGCGGTGACCGCCATGCTTCTGATAGTGCTTGCGGCGACGCATCTTGAAGATGCGCACCTTGTCGTGCTTGCCGTGCGCCACGATCGTGGCGGTGACGCTGGCACCCGCGACCCAGGGGCTCCCAACCTTCAGGTCTGCGCCGCTTCCCACGGCCAGTACCTGATCAATCGTGATGTCCTGGCCCACGTCCGCAGCAATCTGTTCTACCTTGATCTTTTCGCCGGCTGCAACCTTGTATTGCTTGCCACCGGTTTTTATGACCGCGTACATGTGTGACCTTTCGAGAAATCGCGCCCCCTGAACGGAAGGCACTCTGCTTTGTGACAGGCCATGCCGTGCATACCCATCCCTCACATCAGTCCTGCGAAAAATGTGAAGCCGAGTAGTCTAGCACGGCCATTCACCACGGGCTGCTGCGGTAACCCGTTCCTATAATCATGGGATGCACTCAGGCCTGCCGAATTGAGCACCACCAGCACCTCGGATGCGGCTGGCGCCGACTTTCTTGCCTTGGCCATGGAGCGCGTGGACGAGGTCATCCGGACTCGCCTGTCTTCCAAGGTGGCGCTGGTGGATCAGATCGCGCGCTACATCGTCGAGGCCGGCGGCAAACGCGTCAGACCACGGTTGCTGCTGTTGTTTGCCGATGCACTGGGACACGAGGGGTCGGCGCAGCACGAGTTGGCGGCCACCGTGGAGTTCATCCACACCGCCACCTTGTTGCACGACGACGTGGTCGACGAGTCTTCCCTGCGACGGGGCCGGGCCACGGCCAACGCACTGTTTGGCAATGCGGCCAGCGTGCTGGTGGGCGACTTCCTCTACTCACGCGCGTTCCAAATGATGGTTTCGGTGAACCAGATGCGCGTGCTGGATGTGGTGGCCGATGCCACCAACGTCATCGCCGAGGGCGAAGTCCTGCAGTTGATGAACATGCACGACCCGGACCTCGCGGTGGACGACTACCTGCAGGTCATCAGGTTCAAGACCGCCAAGCTCTTTGAGGCGAGTGCGCGTCTGGGTGCCATCTTGGGCAAGGCTGACGCCGCCACCGAAGAAGCCTGTGCCGACTTCGGCCGGCGCTTAGGCACCGCCTTCCAACTGGTCGACGACTTGCTGGACTACGAGGGCTGCAGCGAGGAGCTGGGCAAGAACGTGGGTGACGACATCCGCGAAGGCAAGGCCACCCTGCCCGTCCTGCTGGCGATGGAGCGCTGCTCACCCGAAGAGCGGGAGATGCTGAGGCAGGCCATCCGCACCGGCGAAGTAGAAGGCCTGAGTCAGATCATCGAAGTGGTGCGGGGCACGGGGGCCATCGAGGCCACGCGCTCCGCGGCAGAAGAAGAGATCGCTCGAGCCCGCGCCAACCTGGACGTTCTGCCTGCAGGCCGAGCCCGGGAGGCCCTGCTAGAATTGTGCATTCGCGCGGTGCACCGGTCTTCCTGACCGGGCTCCGTGCAGTCCGTTAGCAGCGCCTTCGCGCTGCGACACACCGCGGGGTGTAGCTTAGCCTGGTAGAGCGCTACGTTCGGGACGTAGAGGCCGGAGGTTCGAATCCTCTCACCCCGACCAAGTCATCACGGTGCGCCGACATTGGCCTCTCCAAGAAGCTGTCGGACTCCCTCGTGAGGCCCACCGGGCCGAGAGCCTCTGGCCAGGCGGTGGGTGAACGTTTACATCGCCGGCCACATCGGAGATGATGACTTGCCGCCCAGCGGCGCCCTGTGCGCATGCCCCTCGACATCTCCGCTGAACTGCCGCCCACGCAGCTGACGGGCGTGGCCCGGATGCTGGTGCGCGCAGGTCATCTGGACCACAAGACTGCACAGAGCCTGAGCGAACTGGCGCTCCAGCGTGGCGGGCGCTTCATTGCCACCGCCCTGTCGGCCGGCGCCATCAAGGCGGCCGATCTCGCACATGCGCTGTCGGCCGATCTGAACCTGCCGCTCGTTGACCTCGACGCGGTCGACGTCCATCAACTGCCCACGCAGGTGCTGGACCCGAAGCTGGCCCAGCAGTACCAACTGCTGGTGTTGGGCCGACGCGGCAACCGGGTGTCGATCGGCTGCGCCGACCCCACCAACGCCGAGGCCGCGGAGCGCGTCAAGTTCTCGTCGCAGCTCACGCCCGATTGGGTGGTGGTGGAGCATGACAAGCTCACCCGCCTGCTGGAGGCCCGGCACGCCAACGCCAACCAGGCACTGGAGTCCCTGGCCGGGGGTGAGATCGACTTCGACGTCCAGGATGAGACCGAGGCCTCCAGCACCACGCCCGACCAGGGGGCTGAGGTGGAGGACACGCCGGTGGTGCGTTTCATCCAGAAGATGCTCATCGACGCCATCAACCAGCGGGCGTCAGACCTGCACTTCGAGCCTTACGAGCAGACCTACCGCGTGCGCTTTCGCGTGGACGGGGAACTGCGCGAGGTGGCGCAGCCGCCGCTGGCGATCAAGGACAAACTGGCCTCGCGCATCAAGGTGATCAGCCGTCTCGACATCGCGGAAAAGCGGGTCCCGCAAGACGGCCGGATGAAGCTGAAGTTCGGCACGAAGTCGATCGACTTCCGCGTCAGCACGCTGCCCACGCTGTTTGGCGAGAAGATCGTCATCCGGATCCTGGACCCGTCCAGCGCCAAGCTCGGTATCGAGGCCTTGGGCTACGAACCGGTGGAGAAGGAGCGGCTGCTGAAGGCCATCCACCGGCCCTACGGGATGATTCTGGTCACTGGACCCACGGGCTCGGGCAAGACCGTGTCGCTCTACACCTGCCTGAACCTGCTGAACCAGCCCGGCGTGAACATCTCCACCGTGGAGGACCCGGCCGAGATCAACCTGCCCGGCATCAACCAGGTGAACGTGAACGACAAGGCCGGGCTGACTTTCTCGGCAGCCTTGAAGTCCTTCCTTCGGCAGGATCCGGACATCATCATGGTCGGTGAGATCCGGGACTTGGAAACCGCAGATATCGCGATCAAGGCGGCGCAGACCGGCCACCTGGTGATGTCCACTCTGCACACGAACGACGCACCCACCACGTTGACCCGCCTGCTGAACATGGGGGTGGCCCCGTTCAACATCGCCTCCAGCGTGCTGCTGATCACGGCGCAGCGCCTGGCGCGGCGCCTGTGCGAGCAGTGCAAGGTGCCGGTGCAGCACCCGCAAGAGGCGCTGCAACAGGCCGGCTTCACCACAGACGACCTGGACGGCTCATGGCAGGCCTACAAGGCCGTAGGATGCGCAGCTTGTTCCTCCGGTTTCCGGGGGCGGGTGGGCCTGTACCAGGTGATGCCCCTGTCGGAGGAAATTCAGCGGATCATCCTGGCGCACGGCTCGGCCCTGGACATCGCGGCGCAGGCGCGGCGAGACGGGGTGCGCGACCTGCGGCAGGCCGGTCTGCAGAAGGTGCGGGCGGGCATGACCTCGCTGGAAGAAGTGATGCTGGTGACCAATGAGTGAAGCCATGAAGACCCCTGTGTGCAGTGCTGCTTGCTCGAGCGCCGGTGAGGCGAGGCCCGCATGGCCACGCTGAACACGCGACTGGCCAAGGCCAAGGCCGCCAAAGAGGCCTACTTCGCCTGGGAAGGCAAGGACAAGACCGGCAAGCTCGTACGCGGCGAGATGCGCGCCGTCAGCGACACGGTGGTGAACTCCATGCTCCGCCGCCAGGGCATCCTGGTGACCAAGCTGAAGAAGCGCAGCACCGCCGGTGGCAAGGCCATACAGCAGAAGGACATTGCCGTGTTCACCCGGCAACTGGCCGCGATGATGTCGGCAGGGGTACCCTTGCTTCAGGCCTTTGACATCGTCGCCCGGGGCCACCCCAACCCGCGCATGATGCGCCTGCTCAACGAGGTGCGTACCGATGTGGAGACGGGTACCAGCCTGTCGGCGGCCTTCCGCAAGCATCCGATGCACTTCGATGCGCTGTACTGCAACCTGGTCGAGGCCGGTGAGGTGGGCGGCATCCTGGAAGCCCTGCTGGACCGACTCGCCATCTACCAGGAGAAGACCCTGGCCATCAAGGCCAAGATCAAGTCCGCACTGATGTATCCCACGGCCGTGGTGATCGTCGCCTTCATCGTGCTGGCGATCATCATGACCTTCGTCATCCCCTCGTTCAAGGAGACCTTCAAGTCCTTCGGCGCCGATCTGCCTGCGCCCACGTTGGCGGTGATGGCGATGTCGGACTTCGTGGTGTCCAACTGGATCGTGCTGTTCGGGGGCATAGGCGGCGGCGTCTACTTCTTCTTCGAGTCGTGGAAGCGCTCGGAGAAGATGCAGATGACCATGGACCGCCTGCTGCTGAGGGCTCCCGTGTTTGGGAGCCTGATCGAGAAGTCAGCCATCGCACGTTGGACGCGCACGCTGTCCACCATGTCGGCGGCCGGTGTGCCCCTGGTGGAGGCCCTGGACTCGGTGGGTGGCGCGAGTGGTAACGCCGTGTTCGCCATCGCCACGGACAAGATCCAGCGCGAAGTGCAGACAGGCACCGGGCTGACCACCGCCATGCAGGGCACAGGCGTCTTCACCCCCATGGTGCTGCAGATGGCGGCGATTGGCGAGGAGTCCGGCTCGCTGGACCACATGCTGGGCAAGGCCGCCGAGTTCTATGAGGACGAGGTGGACGAAATGGTCAAGGGGCTGTCCAGCCTGATGGAACCCTTCATCATCGTGTTCCTGGGCACCATCATCGGCGGCATCGTCATCTCCATGTACCTGCCCATCTTCAAGATCGGCCAGGTGGTCTGAAGGCGCTGTGGCCATGTGGCAGGAATGGCTGCTATCTCCCATCTCCCTGGCCTTGTTGGGCCTGGTCATCGGGAGCTTTCTGAATGTCGTGATCCACCGCCTGCCGCGCATGATGCAGCGGCAGTGGTGGGCCGAGGTGGCGGGGCAGCTGCAGGACGACGAGTCGCACCATCAGGTGTTCGGCAAGCCGCTGCCCGGCCCGGCGCAGGCGGTGGGGCAGGCAATCGAAGAAGGCGTGCACACCCTGCCCGCCTTGAACCTGGCCACACCGCGCTCGCACTGCCCGGCCTGCGGCCATGTCATCGGCTGGAGCGAGAACGTGCCGCTGCTCAGTTGGTTGCGCTTGCGTGGGCGCTGTGCTGCCTGCGGCACCCGCATCCCGGCGCGCTATCCCGTGGTCGAGCTTCTCACCGGGGCACTGTTCGCGGCCATGGCCTGGCGCTTCGGATCGCAGCCCGTGACCCTGATGTGGTGCGCTGTGGCCGCCTGCCTGGTGGCGCTTTCCGCCATCGACTGGGACACCACGCTGTTGCCGGACAGCCTGACGCAGCCCCTGGCCTGGGCAGGTCTGGTGGCCGCGTTGTGCGGCTGGAGCGGACTGCCCGTTGCCACGGCGCTGACCGGTGCCGTGGTGGGCTATCTGGCGCTGTGGTCGGTGTACTGGCTGTTCAAGCTGGTGACCGGCAAGGAGGGCATGGGGCACGGCGACTTCAAATTGCTGGCCGCCCTGGGTGCCTGGCTCGGGTGGCAGGCCATTCTGCCCATCGTGCTCATGGCCTCGGTGTTGGGAGCCTGCGTAGGCCTGGGCATGAAGGCCACCGGTCAGCTGCGTGAAGGGCGCTACGTGCCCTTCGGCCCCTTCCTGGCGGGCGGCGGGCTGGTGCTGATGCTGGCCGGTACCGATCGCGCCCTGGCCGTGATGGGTTGGTGAGGCCTGCTGCGCCTTGCACCACTTGCGCCCGCTCCACATTGGTCTGACCGGCGGCATCGGCAGCGGCAAGAGCACGGTCTCGGGCCTGCTGGTTGCCCAAGGCGCTGCGCTGGTGGACACCGACGCCATCGCCCGAGCCTTGACCGCGCCAGGTGGTGCGGCCATGCCGGCCATTGGCGAGGCCTTTGGTATGCAGATGGTGAGCAGCGATGGCGCGCTGGACCGGGATCGCATGCGGGCACTGGCCTTTGCCGATCCCACGGCCAGGAAGCGGCTGGAAGCCATCATTCACCCGCTGATCGGTGACCAGGCACAGCAGGCCGCAGACGCTGCGGAGCGGTCTGGCGCGCCCGCGGTGGTGTTTGACGTGCCGCTGCTGACAGAGTCGGCTCACTGGCGAGCCCGCGTGAACCGCGTGCTGGTCGTGGACTGCACGCCAGACACACAGATCCAAAGGGTGATGGCGCGCAGCGGCTGGCCGAAGGAGACCGTGCTGCGCGTGATCCAGCAGCAGGCCGCACGCGAGCGCCGACGCGCCATTGCCGACGCCATCATCTTCAACGAGGCCCTGTCCCTGGCGGCGCTGGAGAAAGAGGTACGCGGCCTCTGGCAGCACTGGCTCTCGCACTGAACGCGAGAACAAGACCCCCTGTGTGGAACAATCAGCCGGCCTGAAATCCACACCGATGCCCGTCGCTCGCATCCTCTACGAATACCCCTTCAACGAAGGTATCCGCACCATGCTCCGGCTGGAGCATCTGTTCGAGCGCTTGGGCGAGTTGATGGCGCGAGAAACGGCGCTGGACCACCACTTCGCCCTCGTGACGATCTTCGAAGTCATGGACGTGGCCTCACGGGCCGATTTGAAGTCGGATCTTCTGAAGGAGCTGGAGCGGCACAAGGCTCAATTGCAGTCCTACCGCGGCCACCCCGGCATTTCAGAGAAGGTGCTGGACGAGGTCATTGCACGTATCGATCAGGCCTACTCGGGGCTCAACGAAGTGCAAGGCAAGGCGGGGCAGTCGCTCACCACCAACGAGTGGCTGATGAGCGTGCGCAGCCGTATCGGCATTCCCGGGGGGACCTGCGAGTTCGATCTGCCGGGCTACTACGCCTGGCAGCAGCATCCCGCCCAGAACCGGCAAGCCGATCTGGCGCGCTGGGCTGGCTCGCTCACGCCGCTGGCACATGCCCTGCAAGTGCTGCTGGGGCTGCTGCGCGACAGTGGGGTGACCCAGCGCATGCACGCGGCCGCGGGCCAGTTTCAGCAGCGCCTGCCCGAGGGCAAGACCTACCACCTGCTGCGCCTGCACATCAACCCGGACACCGGACTCGTGCCCGAGATCAGCGGGCACCGTCTGCTGGTGTCGGTGCGAATGCTGCGAGCAGACGCCGAGGGCCGATTGAGGCCCGCAGCAGAAGACGCAGACTTCGAACTCACGCTCTGCACCTGAGGGACGTGGCGACCATGAACCGGCGCATCGTCGCCTGTCCGGCCTGCAAGGGGCCCTCGCCCTTCGAGCCCAGCAATGCCTGGCGACCTTTCTGCAGCCAGCGTTGTCGTGAACACGACCTGGGCGCCTGGGCGAGCGAGTCTTACCGCGTAGAAGCGCCGCCCAGCACAGAAAACAACGACCCCGACGAACCCGGCGCCATCTCCAGACACCACTGACGCTCATCGGCCCATCGCATGCCGGGGAAACGGTCGCCAAGCGTCAGCAGGCTGAGGCTCAGGCTCTCAGGCTGACTGCGAAAGCAGCATCAACCGCGGTACATCGCCTCGATCTGCTCAGCGTACTTGGTCTGCACGAGCTTGCGCTTGAGCTTCATGGTGGGCGTGAGTTCCTCGTCCTCGGCGGTCAATTGGCGATCCAGGAGGAAGAACTTCTTCACTTGCTCCACACGGGCGAACTGCTTGTTGACGCGGTCCACCTCCGACTGGATGAGCTCCAGGATCTCCGGTGAACGTGTGAGGCTCGCATAGTTGGAGAAGGGGATGTCGCGCTCTTGCGCGAAGCGCTCCACGTTCTCCTGATCGATCATGATGATGGCGGTCAGGAAGGCGCGTTTGTCGCCAATGACCACGGCATCGGTCACGTAAGGGCTGAACTTCAGCTGGTTTTCCCACTCGCTGGGCGTGACGTTCTTGCCCCCGGCGGTGATGATGATGTCCTTCATCCGGTCGGTGATGTAGAAGTAGCCCTCGTCGTCCACCCGGCCCACATCGCCCGTGTGCAGCCAGCCCTCGGCGTCGATGGCTTCTGCGGTCTTCTCCGGCTGGTTGAGGTAGCCCCGGATCACGTTGGGGCCGCGCAGCAGGATCTCGTTGGTGCCCTCGGCGATGCGCATCTCCTGGCCCGGCCCGGGCACGCCGATGCTGCCGGCTTTGGACGCCTTGCGCGGGTTGACGGTGCCGCCCGCAGTGGTTTCCGTCATCCCCCACCCCTCGCGCAGCGGCACGCCCAGGCTGCGGTACCAGCGGATGAGGTCTGGGGAGATAGGCGCCGCTCCAGTGAGTGCCATCTGCACGCGGCTCATGCCGGTCATGCGGCGCACGTTGTCCAGCACCAGGAAGTTGGCCAGCGCTTTTTGCATGGCCAGCCAGGGCCCGGGAGAAGCCCCCCTGGCCTCGAACTCCGCCACGCGGCCACCCACACCCACGGCCCAGGCGTAGGCCAGCTTCTGCAGGCGCCCAGCCTCGCTCAGCGTGATCATCACCTGCGAGTAGATCTTTTCCCATACCCGCGGCACGGCGAAGAACACGTGCGGCTGCACTTCCCGCAGGTTCTCGAACACGGTCTCGGGGTTCTCGACAAAGTTCGTCACAGAGCGCCGCATGATCGGGATGTACTCGCCGATCATGCGCTCAGCAATGTGGCACAGGGGCAGGAAGGCGATGCGCTCGCCGCCCTCAGGCATGCCCTCGAACAAGCTGGAGGACAAGCCGGACAAGACCGCACACAGGTTGGCGTGCGTGATCATGGCACCCTTGGGCCGGCCGGTGGTGCCCGAGGTGTAGACCAGGATGGCCACGTCCTGTGCGCCGCGCGTGGCGCGTCGCTGTTCGATCAGGCCGGGGTGCGCACGCAGGTGTTCCCGGCCCAAAGCCCTTAGTTCGTCCAGACCGATGACCTGCGGGTCTCCCAGCTCCCCCAGGCCTTCCATGTCGAAGACCACCACCTTGCGGATGGCGGGCAGAGCGTCCCTGACTTCGAGAAACTTGTCGAGCTGCTCGTCGTCTTCCACGAAAAGGTAGGCCGAGGCCGAATCCTGGCTCAGGTACTGCACCTGCGCGGCAGCGTCGGTGGGGTAGATCCCGTTGCAGACGCCACCGGCTGAGAGCACGGCCAGGTCGGTCCATACCCACTCGCGCGAGGTGTTGGCCAGCACCGAGGCGGCCTCACCGGGCTGAAACCCGAGATGAGCCAGCCCGGCAGCGATCTCGCTGACGATAGTGCCGACCTCGCGCCAGCTGTAAGAGCGCCAGATGCCCAGGTCCTTCTGCCGCATCATGGGCGCATCGCCCAGCTCGGCCACACGCTGCCAGAAGAGCTCGTGAGCGGTCTCGAAGGGCAAGGCCTGGGGCTCCCAGCCG
>CAISJH010000396.1 GCA_903885585.1 uncultured beta proteobacterium | reverse complement strand
ACTGCCAGGGCCAGGGCCTGATGCGCGAGGCGCTGCAGGCTGTCATCGAGCACGCCTTCTCACCCAGCGTGCACCTGCACCGCATCCAGGCCAATGTGCGGCCCGAGAACGGCCGCAGCGTCGCGCTGCTGCAGCGCCTGGCCTTCGAGGATGAGGGCCTGGCCCGCGAGTACCTCTTCATCAACGGCGCCTGGCGCGACCACCGCATGTTCGCGCTGCGTAACGCCGCCTTCACGGGCGTGCCGTTGTAAGGTGGGCAGCCTGCGAGCCGAGCACGCGCCCGATACCCCGGGGCTCCCTGGCCTGGATTTCGAGGGTCAGCGCTGGGCCGTCAGCACCGTCAACTGCCCTCGGGACAGCAGCTTGCGGAAATCGCGGTCGAAGGTCACCAGATGCTCGCCGTGTTGCGCCACGCAGGCGGCCAGCCAGGCGTCGGGCAGATCGTTGCCGCTGAGTTGCCGCTCCAAGCACAGCGAACGCAGGTGCGGCCACTCTGTGCCTACCGAGGTCTGTTGCACGCCAGGCGCGGCCAGCAGGGCGTCGAGGAACGCCACGGCGTCGCCGATGGGCGTGGGCTGTTGAAAGATCCTTGGGCTGGTGACCAGGCGCAGGAAGCTGGCCGTCACCATGGGCATCACACTGAAAGACGCTCCCGAGCCCGCGGCGGCCACAGCTTGCTCAAGCCAAACACGAGCCGTGGTGTGGTGAGGATGGTCTGCGCGAAAGGCCGCCACCAGCACGTTGACGTCAGGCGTCATCGTCCAGCGCGTCGAGCAGGGACTTGTTGCTGAGGGGGTTGACCCCTGCCACCAGCCCACCGCGCCCCTTGAACACCGGCAGGCGCACCCGGCCCGGCTTCACAGGCGATGCCTGGGCCCGTAGGCGCAGCTGCAGCCCTTCCTCGATCAGCCGCGTGAGGCTGGTGCGCTGCTGCGCCGCCATCGCTTTGGCGTCCACCAACAACTGGTCATTCAGGTTCAGCGTTGTCTTCACGTCTTGATGATACAGATTTCTGGCTGCTTAAGCGCCTACTCCAGGCCTTGATCAGCCGAAGCAAAGCCCGTGACACCGACTGCAGGGGGAAGATCCTGCGCGTTGAACTCACATCGGAGTCAGTGCGCGCGGGCGCGGGGTTGGCAGGAACTCTTCAGCGGGATAGTATTACCGCGTAATACAGGAGTCGCGATGATGGAAGCCACATCAGTCACAAGTAAAGGTCAGGTCACCATTCCCAAGGAACTGCGGCAACTGCTGGGCATCCGACAAGGCAGCAAGATGGAGTTTTCGGTGGTCGGCAGCGATGTGATCATGCGGGTTCGCAGCTCTCCTGCCGCGGAACCAGCCAGTGGCTTCGGCCTGCTCAAATCACGGCGGGCAGCGGTTCCGGCCGATCTGGATCCTGCCTCGCTGGTCAAGCGATGATCGGGCTGGACACCAACGTCCTCGCTCGTTACTACATCGAAGATGCGGGTGACGCGCAGGCGAAGCGGCAACGCCTGGCCGCAAGACGGCTGATCGAATCAGGGCAGGCTCTGATGGTCAGCAAGACCGTCGTCCTGGAGCTCGAGTGGGTGATGCGCGGTTACTACGGCTTCTCGCAGACCGAGGTGGCCTCCGCCATGCGGCACATGCTGGGCTTGACGCATGTGACTGTCGAAGACCGCGAGGTGGTCGAACAGGCGCTGGCCAACAGCGATGCCGGCGTGGACTTCGCCGATGCCTTGCACCATGCCAGCTACAAGGCTTGCACCAGCGTGGCGACCTTCGATGACCGAAAGTTTGCACGCCGAGCCAAGAAGCTGGGCATGGCGCCTACGGTCACGGTGTTGTCGTAGCGAAGTTGCCTATGCAACGCGGCCGTTCGCACTCATCCCCGCTTCACAACCCCAGCCCCTCGTCCACCCCCAGGTGCACGTTCATGGCCTGGATGGCCGCGCCGCTGGCACCCTTGCCCAGATTGTCCAGGCGGGCGATGAGCACGGCCTGGTCGGCGGCGGCGAAGACGAAGAGGTCCAGACGGTTGGTGTCGTTGCAGGCTTGCACGTCGAAGAAGCCGTCCGCCAGCGTGGCGGGGT
>CAISJH010000395.1 GCA_903885585.1 uncultured beta proteobacterium | reverse complement strand
TGGGTTGGGTTTCAAATTTAAGTCCGACAGGCTGCTAGACCTGCCTGAAACAGTGTGGGCGGACTACCTTGAGGCGGTGCTGCTCACCGTTAATGGCTGGGCATCCTGGTGTGCCTACCTCGGTTGGCAGGCCGGGCTCGAAGGCGGCGAGGACGCGCACCTGCGCGACCTGTTGGCGATCCGTCTGGCGTGGGGCGCGATCTTGCTTGAGTGCAAGGATGATGACGCTGCCAAGCGTGCGTTCGTCGAACTGCACGCTGCGTGGGCCCAGGCCGAGGCCCAGTTGGAGCGGGCCGAGCAGCTGTTGTTGGTGGATGAGGTTTGGCAGCGCGCGCTTGAGATCGGCTATCAGCGGGATCTGGCGCGCAAGCTTGGCACGGCCACCGCCGGGGCTCAGCCAGCGCTGGGCGCTGCGGAGCCCTCCATTGAGGTGCAGGCCGTCTTTTGTATCGATGTCCGTAGCGAACCGCTGCGCCGCGCATTGGAGGCTGCTTGGCCCGGGATTCAGACCCTCGGTTTCGCCGGCTTTTTCGGCTTGCCCGTGGCTTATACGCCGCTGGCCACTTCGGCGCGCCGACCTCATTTGCCGGGTTTGCTGCCGGCTTCGATCGAAGCGACCGACCGCGTCTTGGCGAGCGACGCGGATACTGCCGACGCCCCCGCCCAAGACCGCGCTGTGCGGGCCCGGCGTCAGCGTTTCGCACAGCGGCAGCCGTGGTTATCCGCCAGCCGCTGGCCGGGCGCAGCTTTTTCCTTCGTCGAGGCGGCCGGTTTCAGCTACCTCGGCAAGCTCGGCCAATGGTTGCGACCGAAGGCTGCCAATCGGCCGCGGGATGACCTGGATGGCCTGCCCGTGCGGCTGCGCGCCGCCTGCCGGCCGGTGCTGACCGGTCTTGATGCGTCCGCTAAGGTCACCTTGGCCGCACGAGTGTTGCATGCGATGGGTCTGGAGAGGCAGTTTGCGCCGCTGGTGCTGCTGGTGGGCCATGGCAGCCAGAGCGAAAACAATGCACAGGCGGCCGCGCTTGACTGCGGTGCCTGCTGCGGCCAGACCGGCGAGGTCAGCGCCCGCGTGCTGGCGCGGCTGCTCAATGAGCCTCATGTGCGTGAGGGTTTGCGCGCCCAGGGGGTCGATATTCCTGCCTCGACTCGCTTCGTGGCCGCACTTCACAACACGACCACCGATGAGGTTGAGGGCCTTGATGTCGATCTGTTGCCACCGCACGCGCGCGCACGCTGGGACCGGATGGGGCCGGTGTTTGCGCAGGCGGGGGATCAGGTGCGGCGTGAGCGCGCACCGAGTCTTGGCGTGGCGCCTCGGTTGCCGCACTCGCAGCTGCTGGCCCAGCTGCGCCGTCGTGCCAGCGACGGCGCACAGACGCGACCCGAGTGGGGGCTGGCCGGCAATGCTGCGTTCGTGATCGCGCCGCGGCGTCGCACCTTGGGGGCGGTGCTGCACGGCCACAGCTTCCTGCACGACTACGACGCGGCGCAGGATGCTGATGGCAGCGTGTTGGAATTGCTGATGACTGCGCCGATGCTGGTCACCCACTGGATCAACTGGCAGTACCACGCCTCCACGTGCGATCCGCAACGTCTCGGCAGCGGTAACAAGGTGCTGCACAACGTCGTTGGCGGGCAGATCGGGGTCTTTGAGGGGAATGGTGGCGACTTGCGCATCGGCCTGTCTCGTCAGTCGTTGCATGATGGGCATCGCTGGATGCATGAGCCGCTGCGCCTGACGGTGATCATCGACGCCCCGCGCGAGGCGATCGAGCGGGTGATTGCGCAGCACGAGGTGGTGCGGCAATTGCTGGCGAACGGCTGGCTGCACCTTTGGCGATTTGATGCCGATCAGCTC
>CAISJH010000394.1 GCA_903885585.1 uncultured beta proteobacterium | reverse complement strand
CCGCAGGCTGATGTGGTGCTGGACTGCACCGACAACTTCACCACCCGCCATGCGGTCAACGCCGCCTGCGTGCGTCACCGCAAGCCGCTGGTGTCGGGTGCAGCCATCGGCTTTGACGGCCAGATCTCGGTGTACGACACCCGCGGCCACATCCACCACGCAGCCGGTTCGCGCCGCGCCCACAGCAGTGGCGCCGATGCGAGCAACGGCGAAGGGATAGCTGACGCCAGCGCGGAGCTTCCCTGCTACGCCTGCCTGTTCCCGCCCGATCAGGTGTTCGAGGAGGTGGCCTGTGCCACCATGGGGGTGTTCGCGCCGCTGGTGGGCATCATCGGCACCATGCAGGCGGCCGAAGCACTGAAGCTCCTCGCCGGTGTGGGCCGGTCGCTCGCCGGCCGCCTGCTGATGTTGGACGGCCGCAGCATGCATTGGGACGAAATTGAGATCGCCCGGCAAACGGGATGCTCGGTGTGTAACGGCTGACCCGGTCTGCAAACCACTGCGAGACAGATGAGCGCCGCGAAGAGGTGACCGACTGAAGGGCTGAAGTGCGCCTTCAGCCAGGCCGCACCGAGCCTGCGGCCAGGACCTCCAGGAGCTGATCCATGCTCTCCAGGTTGTGTACGGGCAAGAAGCCGTCCACATGCGGCAGCATGGCGCGGATGCCGGCCGCGCGCGGCTCGAAGCGCACAAAGCGCAACAGCGGGTTCAGCCACAGCAGGCGGTGGCAGCTCTTGTGCAGGCGATCCATCTCGAAGGTCAGGGCTTCGGTGGGGCCGTGTTCCAGGCCGTCCGTCACCAGCAGCACCGTGGCCCGGCTGCCCAGCACGCGGCGGGCCCAGCGCTGGTTGAAATCGCGCAGGCTCTCGGTGATGCGCGTGCCGCCCGACCAGTCCTGCACGCCGGCGGTGACCCGCGCCACCGCCACGTCCGGGTCGCGCTGGCGCAGCCAGGGGGTGATGCGTGTCAGGCGCGTGCCGAAGACGAAGGTCTCGACCCGCGGCATGGTGCGCCCGGGGCGCGCGCCCAGCAGGTGCGCGAAGTGCAGCAGCATGCGCGAATAGCGCGACATCGAGCCGGAAATGTCCGCCAGCACCACCAGCGGCGGCACCACCCTTCGCGGCGCCGTGTGGCGCAAGGCCCAGACCTCGCCGCCGTGGCGCCCGGCCTCGCGCAGCGTGGCACGCAGGTCCGGCCGCCCCACACGAGGCGAGGCCGCGCGGCGACGCGTGGCCACCGGCGGAAACACCGTGCGCAGCCGCGCCAGCAGGCGCAGGGCGGTACGGAACTCGTCCGCCGTCATGGTCTCGAAGTCGGCACGCTGCAGGCGCTCGCTGGCGCTGGCTGTCAGCGAGGCCTCCAACTCCAGTTGATCCTGAGGCGGCTTCTTCGCGGGAGACTCGCGCTGACCCGGGAACAAGGCTTCGCCCAGGCGCCGGTTCTCCTTCACGGGCGGCGGCACCCGGGTATTCACCTGGGGCAGCAGCAAGGCGCGCATGCGGCCGGCCAGGTCCGGCTCGCGCCAGAACAGGGTGAAGGCCTGGTCGAAGAGTTCCTGGTGCTCGTGGCGGTCCAGCAGGCAGGCGCACAGCACGGCGTAGAACTCGGCGCGGGAGTGCAAGCCTGCCACCTGCAGCGCCTGCAAGGCCACTTGCACCCGGTCAGTGCCCACGGGCAGCCCGGCGTGGCGCAGCACGCGGGCGAAATGCATCACATTGGTGACCAGATGGGACGCGGCCGCCGCGGGAGGTCGCCCGGGCACCATGCTCAGCGCGGGCCCGGGGTCTGTTCGGCGGCCTGCTGTTCCACCCGCTGCAGCAGGCGCATCACCTCGTCGCCTTGCACGCGCGCAATGTCGTCCTGGTACTTCAGCAACAGGCCCAGGGTGTTCTGCACCACCACCGGGTCCAGCACCACCGCGCCCAGTTCCATCAGCGCGCGCGTCCACTCGATGGTCTCGGCCACGCCGGGCAGCTTGTAGAGCTCCAGGCTGCGCAGCTGCTGCACGAAGGTCACCACCTGCTGTGCCAGTGCCTGTGGCGCCCCGGGCACGCGCCGCGCCAGGATCTGGGCCTCGCGCGGCGCATCGGGAAAGCCCACCCAGTGGTACAGGCAGCGGCGCTTGACGGCATCGTGGATCTCCCGCGTGCGGTTGCTGGTCAGCACCACGATGGGGGGTTGTGCGGCACGCACGGTGCCGAACTCCGGAATGGTGATCTGCCAGTCCGACAGCACCTCCAGCAGGAAGGCCTCGAAAGGCTCGTCCGCACGGTCCAGCTCGTCGATCAGCAGCACGGGCGGCACCGGCTGTGCGGGGTCGATGGCCTGCAGCAGGGCGCGCTTGATGAGGAACCGCTCTCCGAACAGGCGCGCGGCCAGTCCGTCACGCGTCGCGGGCGTCTCCGCAGAGCCCACATCGGCCAAGCGGATTTCCATCATCTGCCGCGCGTAGTTCCACTCGTAGGCCGCGCCGGCCAGATCCAGGCCCTCGTAGCACTGCAGGCGGATCAGCGGCCGGCCCAGAGCCGCCGCGAGGGTGCGCGCGATCTCCGTCTTGCCGGTGCCGGGCTCGCCCTCCAGGAACAGCGGGCGCTGCAGACGCAGCGCCAGGTGCACCACCGTGGCCAGCTGGCTGTCGGCCACGTAGTCCTGGCTCAGCAGCAGCTGCCGCGTCTGCTCCACGGGGGACACGGCCACATCCCCTCCCGGGGTGGGCCGTAACGGAGCAGCAGGCGAGGAAGAAGCGGTCGTCATCGCGAAAGTATCGACGACGGTGCCTTCAGCCGTGGGCCCCGCCCACGGCGGTGGCCTCAACCCACGGCACGTGCGGCCAGCACGGGAATCAGCGCAGCGCGGTACTCGGCTGAGCCGTGCAGGTCGCTGTTGAGCCCGGTTGACGCAACGCTGGCGCCTTCCAGCGCCGCAGCCGACCACTGCCCGGACAGGCGCGCCTCCAGTTCCTTGGCGCGGAACACGCAGGCGCCCGCACCCGTGACGGCCACGCGAACCCCCTGGGGGCCCTTGCTGACGAACACCCCGACGATGGAAAAGCGCGAGGCGGGCTGCTTGAACTTCTGCCAGCCGGCCTTGTCCGGCACGGGGAAGCTCACGGCCGTGATCACTTCGTCTTCCGCCAGAGCGGTCTGGTACAGACCAGTGAAGAAGTTGTCCGCGGCGATGTCGCGCCGGTCCGTGTGCACCGTGGCACCCAGACCCACGAGGGCTGCGGGATAGCAGGCCGCCGGGTCGGCGTTGGCCACACTGCCGCCCAGGGTGCCGCGGTTGCGCACCTGGCGGTCGCCAATGCGACCGGCCAGATCAGCCAAAGCGGGAATGGCGGCGGCCACCTCGGCACTGGCGGCCACCTGAGCATGCGTGGTCATGGCGCCGATGCGCACGACGCCACCCGACACCGTGATGCCGGACATGCCGGGCACGGCGGACAGGTCGGCCACGGCCTCGGGCTGGGCCATGCCCAGGCGCATGGAAGGCAGCAGGCTCTGGCCGCCGGCCATCAGCTTGGCACCGGCCGCAACAGCGGCACGTGCATCGGCCAGCGAGGCCGGAGCTTGGTAGTGAAAGGCTTGCATGGATCGATCTCCTGGCGATGCGGTTCAGGCGGCCTGGCGTGCGGCCTGCCACACCGTGAAAGGCGTGGCGGGCATGGGCACGTCCTTCACGCCCAGGGCGTTGCAGATGGCGTTGATGACGGCCGGGGGCGACCCGATGGCGCCCGCCTCGCCGCAGCCCTTTACCCCCAGGGGGTTGTGCGTGCAGGGGGTGCCGTTGGAAGCGTCCACCACGAAGCTGGGCAGGTCATCCGCGCGGGGCATGGCGTAGTCCATGTAGCTGCCGGACAGCAGCTGGCCGCTGGCTTCGTCGTACACGCCATGCTCCAGCAGGGCCTGGCCGATGCCCTGGGCCAGCCCGCCGTGCACCTGCCCCTCCACGATCATGGGGTTGACCACGTTGCCGAAGTCGTCGCAGGCGGTGAAGCGGTCCACCCGGGTGTGGCCGGTGGCCGGATCGACTTCCACCTCGCAGATGTAGGTGCCAGCGGGGTAGGTGAAATTGCTGGGGTCGTAGAACGCGTTCTCGTTCAGTCCCGGCTCGAGCTTGTCGTGCGGGAAGTTGTGCGGGACATAGGCGGTGAGCGAGACACTGGCAAAGGGCACAGCCTTGTCCGTGCCCGCCACCTTGAATTGCCCGTCCTCGAAGATCACGTCGGTGTCAGCGGCCTCCATCAAGTGCGCCGCGATCTTGCGCCCCTTGGCGATGACCTTGTCCAGCGCCTTCACGATGGCGGTACCACCCACCGCCAGCGAGCGGCTGCCATAGGTGCCCATGCCGAACAGCACCTTGCCGGTGTCACCGTGCTCGATGCTCACGTCCTCCATCGGGATGCCCAGCTTGTCGGCCACCACCTGCGCAAAGGTGGTCTCGTGGCCCTGGCCATGGCTGTGGCTGCCTGTGAAGACGGTCACCTTGCCCGTGGGGTGCACCCGTACCTCGCCGGCCTCGAACAGGCCAGCGCGGGCACCCAACGCCCCGGCCACCGAGGACGGGGCGATGCCGCAGGCCTCGATGTAGCAGGCGTAGCCGATGCCCCGCTTGAGGCCCTTGGCGGCGCTGGCCGCCTTGCGCGCCGCAAAGCCCGCCACGTCGGCCAGTTGCATGCCGCGGTTTAGCGTGGCGTTGTAGTCGCCCACGTCGTAGGTCAGCCCCACCGGCGTGGCGTACGGGAAGGTGGTGATGAAGTTGCGGCGACGGATCTCGGCCGGATCGATCCCCATTTCCGTGGCCGCCGTCTCGACGATGCGCTCGACCAGGTAGGTGGCCTCTGGCCGTCCCGCACCGCGATAGGCATCCACAGGCGCTGTATTCGTGAACACAGCCTTGACTTCACACCAGATGCTGGGGGTCTTGTACTGACCGGCCAGCAAGGTGGCGTGCAGGATGGTGGGGATGCAGCTGGCGAACGTGGACAGGTAGGCGCCCATGTTGGCGGTGGTGGTGGCGCGCAGCCCGAGGAAGGTGCCGTCCTTGTCCAGCGCCAGTTCGGCCAGCGACACATGGTCGCGGCCGTGCGCGTCGGACAGGAAGGCCTCGCTGCGGTCGCAAGTCCACTTGATGGGGCGGCGGATCTGCTTGCTGGCCCACACCAGCGCCGTCTCTTCTCCGTAGAGGTAGATCTTGCTGCCGAAGCCGCCGCCCACATCGGGAGCCACCACGCGCAGCTTGTGCTCGGGGATGCCCAGCACGAAGGCGCACATCAGCAGCCGCTCGACGTGCGGGTTCTGGTTGCTGACATACAGCGTGTAGCTGTCCTCGTGCGGGTTGTAGGAGGCGTTGGCCGCGCGCGGCTCCATCGCGTTCGGGATGAGCCGGTTGTTGCGGAAGGCCAGCGTCGTCACATGGGCGGCCTTGGCGAACGCCTCCTCGGTGCCAGCCTTGTCGCCAATGCCCCAGTGGTAGCACTGGTTGTCGGGGGCCTCGTCGTGCACCGAACTGCCCGCGCCGAAGGCCTTGGCGGTGTCGACGACCGGTGTGAGCTCCTCATAGCCCACCTCGATCAGCAAAGCAGCCGACTTGGCCTGCTCCAGCGTGTCGGCCACCACCAGCGCCACCCGGTCGCCCACGTAGCGCACCTTCCCATCAGCCAGCACCGGGTGCTTGGGCTCTTTCATGGGGCTACCGTCCAGGCTGTTGATGAGCCATCCGCAGGGCAGGCCGCCCACGGCCTTGAAGTGCTCACCCGTGTAGATACCCAGCACACCTGGTGCCGCCGCGGCGGCTGTGGTGTCGATGGAGGTGATGCGGGCGTGAGCATAGGGCGAGCGCAGGAAGAAACCGTAGCTCTGGCCGTGCAGCGTGATGTCGTCGGTGTACTGGCCCTGCCCGGTGAGAAAGCGCGAATCCTCGCGGCGCTCGACGGCTTGGCCGATGAATCCCTGGCGTGCGTTCATGCGGATCTCCTTGACGTGAGGGGCTGGGCGCTCAGGCCGCCGATGTCATGGCGGCCGCGCCTTGCTGCACGGCCTTGACGATGTTGTGGTAGCCGGTGCAGCGGCAGATGTTGCCTTCCAGGGCCTCGCGCACCTGGGCTTCGCTGTGGCAGCCGTGGTGCTTGACCAGATCCACCGCGCTCATCACCATGCCCGGGGTGCAGAAGCCGCACTGCAGGCCGTGGCAGGACTTGAAGGCGGTCTGCATCGGATGCAGCGTGCCATCGGCGGCAGCCAGACCCTCGATGGTGGTCACCGCCCGGCCGGCAGCCTGCACTGCCAACATGTTGCAGCTCTTCACAGCCCGACCGTCGACATGCACGGTGCAGGCGCCGCACTGCGAGGTGTCGCAGCCGATGTGAGTGCCGGTCAAGCGCAGGCCCTCGCGGATGAACTCTGACAACGTAGTCTGCGGCTCGACCTCCCGCGTCACCGCCTTGCCATTGACCTGAAGGGTGATGGTGTGACCCATGGAACGTGTCTCCTGATTTCCCCGGCGGCCGCACCTTACGGCCTTTAAACGCCACCGATCCTATGGGGACAGGGCCGACTTGCCACGCCCTCACAAACCCCTATGAAGCAACGTGCAGAAGTTGATGGTGAGACTCCTGCCGCGTATTGACCGCAGACGCCACGCTGCATGCCATCAGAGCGCTCCCTCGCGCCCTCTCGGATAGGCAACTGAATACATAGGTGAAGGTCACAACTGCCCACGCCGGAGAACTGCGCGCTAAGCTGCACGTATGGACAACATCGATCTGCAGATCCTCCGCCAGGTGAGTCAATGGCGTGAAGCAGGCCACGCCGTGGCGCTGGGCACCATCACGCGCACCTGGGGCTCAGCTCCGCGTCCGCCGGGTTCCAGCGTGGCCATTCGGGATGACGGTCTGGTAGCCGGCAGTGTCTCGGGGGGCTGCATCGAGGACGACCTGATCGCCAAGGCCAAGGCCGGCGCGCTGGCCACCGGCGTGCCGCAGGTGGTGCGCTACGGCATCGACGCCGACGCCGCGCACCGCTTCGGCCTGCCCTGCGGCGGCCTGATCGAGCTGGTGCTGGAACCCGTGCAGACGCATACCCGGCTGCACGAGTTGCTGCAGCAGCTGCAAGCCGGGCAGCGCGTGCGCCGCCGCCTGACCCTGGCCACGGGCGAGGTGGAACTGCAGACCGCCGGCCCGACAGACGAGCTGGAGCTGAGCGACACCCATCTCGTCACCCACCACGGGCCGAGCTGGCGCCTGTTGATCATCGGTGCCGGGCAACTCACGCAATACCTGTCGCCCATGGCTGCGGCGCTGGGCTACGAGGTGCTGGTGTGCGACCCGCGCGAGGAGTACACCACCGGCTTTCAGGCCGAGCAGGCGAAACTGGTGCCGGGCATGCCGGACGACGTGGTGCGAGACCTGCAGCCCGATGGCCACACCGCCGTCATCGCGCTCACGCACGACCCGAAGCTGGATGATCTGGCGTTGATGGAGGCCCTGGCCAGCCCCGCCTTCTACGTGGGCGCCATCGGCTCGCGCGTCAACCAGTCCAAGCGCAAGGCCCGGCTGATGGAACACTTCGGAATGAGCGAGGCTTCCCTGGAGCGCCTGCACGGCCCCGTGGGCCTGAAGAACGGCGCCCGCACCCCGCCAGAAATCGCCGTCAGCATCCTGGCCGAACTGACCGCCGTGAGGTACGGCTACCGCGTGCCCGAGCCCGTAGCGGTATCAACGCAGGCCGCAGTGGAGGCGGGCTGCGTGGCGTGAAGCCCCGTGCTGGCCTACAGCATCAAGGCCAACCGCTCCAGCACCAACACCGCAAAGAAGCCCAGCGCGGCCAGCACCGTCCACTTGATGATGATGATGCCGTTGCGCTTCCACGTGGGGTGACCGGTGGCGATGTACATCGCAAAGCACAGGATGCCGCCGAGCAGCAGCAGACCGAAGACCAGACGGAAGATCAGCATGGCGGCGCAGGGACGAGCGCTTCAGGACAGGCCGCTGATGGCCAAGCGCATGGGCTGGGCCCTCATCACCACGCCGGCGCCAACGCGGCCAAGCCGGCCGGGGCGCGAGACGCATCCTCGAAGGTGACGATGTCGTAGGCGGTCTCGTCAGCCAGCAGCGCGCGCAGCAGGCGGTTGTTCAGTGCATGGCCGCTGCGGTAGGCCACGTAGTGCGCCAGCAGCGGCTTGCCTGCGATGTGCAGGTCGCCGATGGCGTCCAGGATCTTGTGCTTGGCGAACTCGTCGTCGTAGCGCAGACCTTCGCTGTTGAGCACGCGGTAGTCGTCGATGACGATGACGTTGTCCATGCTGCCACCCAACCCAAGCCCTCGGGCACGCATCATCTCCACATCACGCGTGAAACCGAAGGTGCGGGCACGGGCGATGTCGGCCTGGTAGCGGCCCGAGCCCATGTCGAAGCTCACGCGCTGTCCGGTGGCGTCCAGCGCCGGGTGGCCGAAGTCGATCTCGAAGGTCAGCCGGTAGCCATGGTGGGGCTCCAATCGCGCCCACTTCAGCGAAGCGCCCTCGCCCTCGCGGATTTCCACCGCCTTCTTCACCCGCAGAAACCGCTTGGGTGCTCGCTGCACCTCGATGCCGGCACTCTGCAGCAGGTACACAAAGCTGGCGGCCGAGCCGTCGAGGATGGGCACCTCTTCGGCCGTGATGTCCACGATGAGGTTGTCCAGTCCCAGGCCGGCACAGGCCGACATCAGGTGCTCGATGGTCTGCACCTTTGGCGCACCAGGGTCACCGCCGGGGCTGATGGTGGAGGCCATGCGCGTGTCGCACACGGCCAAGGCGTTGACGGGGATCTCCACCGGCAGCGGCAGATCGGTGCGGCGGAAGGTGATGCCATGGTCCGCCGGGGCGGGCCGCAGCGTCAGTTCCACCTTCTGGCCGCTGTGCACGCCCACGCCGACGGCCCGGGTGAGCGACTTGAGGGTGCGTTGCGCCAACATGCGCCCATTGTCGCCCAGGAGGGTTTTCCCTCAAAGCGGGGCGGGGTGGCCACAATCGGCCCATGTCCACTGCACCTGCCGAACCCTGCCTCGAGAGTGACCTCGAGAGCGGCCAAGCTGCCAAAGCCACCCAGCCCGCACGCCACGAGGTGGTGATCCTCGGGGCCGGCATGTCCGGCCTGTGCCTGGGCATCGAGCTCAAGCGGGCCGGATTGCACGACTTCCTCATCCTGGAGAAGCAAGACGGCCTCGGCGGCACCTGGTGGGACAACCGCTACCCCGGCGCCCATGTGGACGTGCCCGCGCCCTTGTACAGCTTCAGCTTCGAGCCCAACCCCCGTTGGCGCCGTCGCTTTGCGGCCGCGCCCGAGATCCAGGCCTACATGGAAGGCTGCGCCGACAAGTACGGGCTGCGCCCGCACCTGCGGTTGGGCACGGCGATCACGGCGGCGCGCTTCGACGAGGCTCAGGGCCTTTGGACGCTGGACACGCAGGGGTCAGGGGGTGGACCGCAGGGCGGCCCAGGAGCAACGCAACGCATCCAGACCCGCTTCTTCATCTGCAGCACCGGCCCGCTGTCCCAGGTGCGCTGGCCGGCCATCCCGGGGCTGGAAAGCTTCCAGGGCCGCAAGCTGCACTCGGCCCGCTGGGATGCGGGCTACGCCGCTCATGGGCAGCGCGTGGCCGTGATCGGCACGGGCTCCACCGCCTCGCAGCTCATCCCGCCGCTGGCGCAACAGGCCGCCCAGCTGCACGTGTTCCAGCGCACCGCCAACTGGGTGCTGCCGCGCATCGATCGCCCGTACTTCGCCGTGGACCGGCTGCTGGCGCGCTTTCCGCCCTACGCCTGGGCAGTGCGGGCCTTCTGGTACCACTTGCTGGAGTGGGGGCGGCGCGGTTTTGACGAAGGGACGATGGCCCGGCGCGGCATGCTCAGGACGGCTGCGCTGCACCTGCGGCGCCAGGTGCCCGGTGCAGCATTGCGCGAGAAGCTGCGCCCTCCGTACCCGCTGGGCTGCAAGCGCATCATTTACTCGAACGACTTCTATCCGGCGCTGTCGCAACCGAATGTCGAGCTCGTCACCGACGGGATCGAGCGCATCACCCCCACGGGCATCGTCACGGCGGACGGACGCGAGCGGCCTATCGACACCCTGGTCTGCGCCACGGGTTTTGACACCACGCGGCTGCTGTCGTCGGTGGACATCCAGGGCCTGGGCGGGCAGCGTCTGTCCGAGGCCTGGCGCGAGGGTGCGCAGGCCTTCCGCGGCGTGACGGTCGCGGGGTTTCCCAACCTGTTCCTGATGCTCGGGCCCAACACCGGCACGGGCCACACCTCCACCCTGCTCTATATCGAACCTGAGGCGCGGCACATCGTGGCCTGCATAAGGCGCGTGCGCGAGGGCGGGCACCGTTGGATCGCCGTGCGGCCCGCTGTGCAGGCCGCCCACAACCAGGCCTTGCAGGCGCGTCTGGTTGGCTCGGTGTGGTCTGCCTGCCGCAGTTGGTACCGCGACGACAGCGGCCGCATCGTGGCCTTGTGGCCAGGCTTCACCCAGGAATATGTGAAGGGGCTGGAACGGATTGAGGAAGGGGCGTACGACTGGGGCCCAAGCAATTGCGGTCGTCAACCGCACCCAGTGCCAAAGGCCACGCTAGTAAGTGACGTCGGTTTGCGGGAAACTGCACCATGATGTCCTCATCACCTCGCCGCGACAAGATCACGCCGGTCCTCGACCTGATGCGCAGTCGGCAATACCCGCTTGCGCTGGAGCGCTCGCGTCAAAGCGACTCCGACCACGACGCCGGAGAAGCCCAGGCACTGTCCCACTGCGCGCGCCTGGCCGAGTGGTACCTGGCCGGGTTGGAGGGCCGCGTGGAAGAAGGGCTTTCCGAAGCGGTGACCGCGGTGTCGCGCCTTAGCGAGGCCGGCTGGAGGAACCAATTGGGGTTTGCCTACGGCAGCATAGGCTTCGTGTTCGGTCTTCTAGGCGACTTCGAGACCGGACTGGAGTGGCTGGATGTGGCGATTCAGGACGCCCATCGCCGCAGCGATCAGGAGCAGTTGGCCGGCGTCATCTCCCAAAAAGGTGGAGTCCTGGGCTTCACGGAGGAGTATGGGGCCGCCTTCGAATGCTTCAGAGAAGCCTTGGTGTTGGCTGGTCCGGCAACCTCGGTGCCTCGGACCAAGGCTCTCAACAACCTCTCCTACACCCAGTACGTGAGGGCCTGCCATGGCCCAGGCCTGACGCATGAGCAAAGGCAAAAGCTGATGCGCGATTCGCTGGCACTCGCCGATCTGGCCCTTGCACAGGTGCCAGCACAGGCGCAGGACCGCTGGCGCAGCTGGGGCCTGTCCAACCGTGCGGCGGCGCTGGCTTTTCTGGGTCGCCATGAGGAAGCCGAGCAGGCCTTCCAACAGGGGCTGGCTCTGGGCCCGGCCAACCCGCGCGGTCATCTGGAATTGTTGGTGGGCTATGCCGCTCTCTTGATCGAACTGGGCCGCCACCAAGAGGCTTCCACCTTGCTGGACCAAGCGGCCCTCGAGGCCCCGGCCGGTGGACTGGTCGATGCTTCGGTGGACCGCATCATCGAGCTGCAGATCCAGCTGGCCGTGGCGGCCGGTCGCCACGAAGAGGCGGTCAAGCTGTCCGATCGGCGCTTCCGTCAGGCCGAGAGCCGCTACCGCACCCGGCTGCGCAATGTGCGCCGTCACATGGCGCTGTTTGCCGAGCTGGAGAGCACGCGCCGTGCGCAAGCCAAGACCGCGGAGCAGGTGCGCGCGCTCGACGAAAAGCAATCGGCACTGCGGCAAGAGGCCCGGTTCTGGCGCAACGAGGCGCTGCGCGACGCGGCGACCGGCACGCTCAACCGGCGGGGCCTCGAACAGACGGCCCCCCGCCTCTTGCTCATGGGCCGGCCCGTGTGCGTGGTGCTGGTGCAGGTGGAAGAGTTCCAGGCCCTGTTGGAGCAACACGGCCGCTCGGTGGGCGATGAGGCGCTGGCCCAGACCGCCCTGTTGCTGACCAATGCCGTGCGCAGTGGCGACCTGCTGGCCCGCCTGGGCGGCCAGGAGTTCTGCCTCGTGCTGACGCCCTCGGACGCTGCCTACGCGCGGATGATTGCTCAGCAGATCCGCTCGACCATCGCCTCTCATGCCTGGGATGGCATCGCACCGGGGCTGCGCTTGAGCGTGTCCGTGGGCACGGCTGCCAACAGCGCAGACGACTCTCTGCAGGCGATGCTGGAGCGCGCCGAGTCTGCCCTCAAGCGCAGCCGCGCGGCGATGGTGGCCGCTGCTAAACGTCCCTGAAGCTGCTGCGTCCGCGCTGAAGCGGGGAGCTCACGCCCCCAACACGAACTCCGCCCCGCGCTCCCCCACCATGATCGAGGCTGCGTTGGTGTTGGCAGAGATCAGCGTGGGCATGGCCGAGGCGTCGATGACGCGCAGGCCCTCCACCCCGCGAACCCGCAGTTGCGGGTCGAGCACGGCCTGCCCGTCGCTGCCCATGCGGCAGGTGCCCACGGGGTGGAACACGGTGCCGCCGCGGCTGCGTGCAAAGTCCCACAGCTGCTGGCGCGTGGCCACACCCGGCCCGGGCATGGTCTCCAGGTCCCACAGCTCACGGAAAGCCGGCTGGGCGTAGATGTCGCGCAGCCACTGCAGGCCCGAGACCATGGTCTCCCGGTCCAATGGTTCGCTGAAATAGCGCGGCTCGATGCGCGGCTGGTCGAAGGGGTCGGCCGAGCGGATCTGCACGCTGCCGCGCGACAGCGGCCGGCACTGGCACACCGAGGCGCTGAAACCCGGGTAGTCGTGCAGCGGGTCGCCAGGCTTGTCCACCGACAGCGGCATCACGTTGAACTGCACGTCGGCGCGGCCGTCGCGCGCCTGGTCGGTGCGGGCAAAGCCGCCCACCTGGCCAGCCCCCACCGTCAGCGGTCCGCGATTGGCCAGCAGCCACTGCAGCCCCATCTTGGCCAGCGAGAAGGGGTTGCGCACCTGGTTGTTCAACGACACCTTGCGCTTCAGGCGCACGATGACGCGGGCCTGGTAGTGGTCTTGCAGGTTCTGCCCCACATCGGGGGCGTCCACCACCACCGGGATGCCGTGCGCGCGCAGCAGCACCGCCGGGCCAATGCCCGAGAGCTGCAGCAGTTGCGGAGACTGCAGGGCCCCGGCGCTCAGGATCACGTCACCCTGCGCGCGGGCCTGCCGCACCTGCCCGCCCTGCACCCACTCCACGCCCACAGCACGACCGGCTTCGAACAGCACCCGCGAGACCTGGGCCCGAAGTTCCAGCTTGAGGTTGGGGCGCTTGAGGGCCGGCTTCAAGAAGGCCTTGGCGGCGCTGGAGCGCCAGCCGCCCCAGATGGACAGTTGGTAGGCGCCCACGCCCAGGTCCGACTCGGCGTTGAAGTCAGGGTTGCGCGGCAGCCCCGCCTGTAGGCCGGCCTGCACCCAGGCCTCGCAATAGGGGTGGTCGTTGCGCAGGTTCGAGACGCCAAGCTCGCCCTCGGCGCCGTGGAACTCACTGGCGCCACCCTCGTAGCGCTCGGAGCGGCGGAAGTAGGGCAGCACGCTGCGGTAGTCCCAGCCCTGCGCGCCCGCCCGCACCCAGTCGGCGTAGTCCTCCTGCTGCCCGCGGATGTAGACCAGCCCGTTGATGGATGACGAGCCGCCCACCACACGGCCGCGCGGCCACACCACGTTGCGCCCGCCCGAGCCCTCGGACGGCTCGGTGTCGAACAGGCGAGAGAAGCGCTGGTCGTAGATGGTCTTGAAATATCCCACCGGCAGGTGGATCCAGAAGTTGCGGTCCGAGCCGCCAGCCTCCAGCACCAGCACGCGGCGGCCCGCTGCGCTTAGGCGCTGTGCCAGCACACACCCCGCCGAGCCAGCGCCGACGATGATGTGGTCCCAGACCTGATCGCTTGCGGGCTTCACGTGCGGGGCCCTTGGAGGTTCAAGCCTTGATGGTGTCGAGGAAGAGCTTGGTGTCGAAGTAGTTCGACGCCGGCACCGGGTTCTTGATATTTCCGAACTTGACGAAGAAGTCGGTGACCTGCTGCAGCCATCGTGTCACCGAACCGTCGGCGTACAGCTTGCGCCACTCGGTTGAGGTGTAGTAACGAGAGGCCTTGAACTGATCGCGGAACTCCTCCAGCGGCACCTGGGCGTACTGCGCAGCCTGCAGCGCCGCCACGGCCTCGGCCGACTTCGGCCCGATCAGGTGATCGTTGGCCTCCTGCCAGCCGCGCACCAGCTTCTGGCAGGCGTCACGGTTCTTGTCGAACCAGTCGTTGCGCGCCGCCCAGCCGCCCACGATGGCCGCCTGCGGAAAGTAGGCCGAGGCGTCCACCAGCTTCACTGCGCCGGGCACCTTTTGCTTGACCGTGATGTCGAACGGGACCCACAGCGCCACCGCTGGCACGGCACCGGAGATGAAGGAGGTCACCGCGTCGGCCATGCGCTGGTTGACCACCTCCACGTCCTTGGCCGGGTCGAGCTTGTTGGCGCGCAGCGCGTTGTCCAGGAACACATGGGCCGTGGTGCCGGTGGTGGTGGAGATCTTCTTGCCCTTCAGATCCGCAAAGGTCTTGATGCCCTGGTCCGAGCGCACCCACAGCTGGGCGGTGGCGAACTCGACGTTGTTGATGAGGAAGACCTTGCCCTGGCCGCGCGCGGGGAAGTTGGACACCACCGCGCCCGTGGACAGCATGTCCAGGCTGCCACCGATCATGGCCTGGAACAACTCCAGCCCGGTGGTGAACTGCACGAGCTCCAGGTCCAGCCCCTGACGGGCAAACGTGCCCATCTGCATGCCCGTCCAGATCTGCCCGTCCACCGCCGGGGTATGCAGGTAGCCCACCTTGACCTTGGTGCGGGCCTGGGCGAAGGCGGGCAAGCCCATGGAAACCGCAGACAGGCCTGCAGCCGCTTGGGCGATGAAGGTCCTGCGGCCTGCGCGATCTGGCGCGCCACAGGCCATGGAGGTGGGCTTGTCATTGCTGCTCATGGTGGTCTCCTCTTGGGTTTGTCTGGTTCAGTTTCAGGGTCAGGGTCAGGGTCAACGAACGCTCTGGCGCTGCTGCGCGGCGTACTCCTGCATCACCAGGCCGCGGATGTGCGACCTCAGCTCCGCAAACTCGCGGCGCTCCAGCAACCCGGCGTCGCGCGGATAGCCGAAGGGCACGTCGATCACCTCGCGGATGCGCGAGGGCCGCGCCGTCACGACGACGATCTTGGACGACAGGTAGATCGCCTCTTCGACCGAGTGGGTGATCAACATCACAGTCTTGCCCTCGGCCGCCAGGACCTGCAGCAGCAGGTCCTGCATGGCCGAGCGCGTCTGCGCGTCCAGCGCGCCAAAGGGCTCGTCCATGAGCAGGAACTGCGGCTTGACCGCGTAGGCCCGCGCGATGGCCAGGCGCTGGCGCATGCCGCCCGACAGGGTCTTGGGGTAGGCGCTGCGGAAGTCAGCCAAGCCCATCAGGACCAGATAGCGCTCGACGATCTCGCGCTGTTCATCCGCAGGCACGCGGTTGGCCGCCAGGTTCAGGCCGAAGGCGATGTTCTGCTCCACCGTCAGCCAGGGGAAGACGCCGTACTCCTGGAAAATCACCCCGCGCTCGGGGCCGGGGCCGGCCACCGGCTGGCCGTCCAGCAGCACCTGGCCGGCCGTGGGCTGCACAAAGCCCGCCACGATGTTCATCATCGTGGTCTTGCCGCAGCCCGACGGGCCGATGATGGAGACGAACTCGCGGTCCCGCACCTCGTAGCTGACGTTCTCCACCACCGTCAGGGCGCCGAAGCGCACGCTGACGTCGCGAAAGGCGATGCGCACCGGCGAGGTCATGCAATGCGGTCCTGCCAGGCCACCAGGCGCCGGGTGGCGGCGCGCAGCAGCAGGTCCATCGTCAGCGCAATGAAGCCGATGCTGATGATGCCCACGTAGATGATGTCGAGCTGAAAGAAGGACGAGGCGTTCTGGATCAAGGCCCCGAGCCCCTGCTGCGCCGCGATCAGCTCCGACGCCACCAGGGTGGCCCAGGCCACGCCCAGGGCCACGCGCAAGGCCGTCAAGGTGTGCGGCACGGCCAGCGGCACGACCACCTTGCGGAAGATCTCGCCATCGGTCGCCCCGAGGGTGCGCGATACCCGTACGTAGATCGGGCTGATCTGGGCAATGCCCTCGTACATCACGATGACGCCAGCGAAGAACGAGGCGTACAGCAGGATGATGACCTTGGCCGGCTCACCGATGCCGAAATACACGATCACCAGCGGGATCAGGGCGATGGGTGGCAGCGCGCGAAAGAAGTTGATCAGGGGGTCGATGAAGCGACGCACCCCTGGGTACCAGCCCAGGACGAAGCCCACGGGCACGGCCAGGGCGATGCCGCAGGCCACGCCAATGAACACGCGCTGGGTGGACATCCAGACATCCCGCGGCAGGCGCCCCTGGCTCAGCAGTTCCCAAGCCCGCAGCGCCACGGCATGCGGCGTGGGCACCAGGGCCGGGTTGACCAGGCCGGAGTAGGCGATGGCGTACCACAGCACCAGCAGCACCGCCCAGGGGGCCAGGGTCCAGAGGACGCGGTTCACCCGGCACGGCTCCGCAGCGTGGGCGCTGTTGCGGCCGCAGGCGCCTGGCCGCGGCCGCGACGGCGTTGGTAGAACTCCGGTGTAGGCAACATGATGGCTTAAAGGTACTATAAATAGGACGTTCAGCACAATAGAGCAAACCCACCCGGACTCCCACTGCACGGCCCGCCCCTTGCGAGACACCTTCAGCCACAGCCCCCTGCCCCGCTACGCCCAGCTGGCCGACCTGCTGCGCCAGCGCATCGCCCGCGGTGTTTGGAAGCAGGGCGATCTGCTGCCCTCGCTGGACGCGCTGGTGACCGAGTTCGGCGTGGCGCGCGTCACGGTGCGCCAGGCCATCGAGAGGCTGGCACGCGAGAACCTGGTGTCACCGCAACGCGGACGGGGCACTTTCGTCACCGCCCCGGCAGGCCCCGACCGCTGGCTGCGCCTGGAAACCAACCTGCGTGATCTGGCCGATGTGTACCGGGAAGACAAGCCCAAGCTCACGCTGATCGAGGACACGGCGGCCATGCCCGCGCTGCGCGAGCGCGACGGCCAATCCGCGCCCAGCTACCGTTTCCTGCGACGCGTGCACTCGCGCCAGGACGTGGCCTATTGCGTGATCTCGATCCACCTGGACGAGCGGGTGTTCCGCCTGGCACCGCAGCGCTTTCTCCACGAGACCGTGATCCCGGTGCTGCTGGAGTTGCCCAAAGTGCGCATCGCACGCGCCTGGCAAACGCTGTCCATCGCCACGGCCGATCTGGAGGTGGCGCAGCTGCTGGAACTGCCGCTGAACGCGCCGGTAGCCGAGGTCCGGCGGGTCTTCACCGCCCCCGACGGCACGGTGCTGTACCTGGGGGAGATCACCTACCGGGGCGACTACATCCACTTCGACATGGACCTGGTGACCTGATGCTGAACCTGGCCCGTCTGGAAACCTTCGTCCTGCGCTGCCCGATCGACACGCCGGTGCAGACCTCCTTCGGCATCATGCGCGACCGGCCAGCGGTGTTCGTGCGCGTCACCGACACCGAGGGCGCACAGGGGTGGGGCGAGGTCTGGTGTAATTTCCCGACCGTGGGTGCCGAACACCGCGCCCGCCTGCTGGACAGCGTGTTCGCGCCCTTGCTCGTGGGCAGCCGCTACGCCTCGCCGGCGGCTGCTTTCCAGGACCTGAGCGCACGCACCGAGGTGCTGGCCATCCAATCCGCCGAGCGCGGGCCCCTGGCCCAGTGCATCGCGGGGCTGGACATCGCCCTGTGGGACCTGCACGCGCGCCGGCTGGGCCAGCCCTTGTGGCGGCTGCTGGGGGGCGTGAGCCCCGAGGTGCCCGTCTACGCCAGCGGCCTGAACCCCACCGAGCCCGAGCGCTTGGCAGCCCAGCAGCAGGCCCAGGGCTTTCGCGCCTTCAAGCTCAAAGTGGGGTTCGGACGCGACCGCGATCTGGCCAACCTGCGGGCCCTGCGCGAGGCCGTGGGCGAGGGCGACTTGATGGTCGATGCCAACCAGGCCTGGGACCTGGAGGCCGCCGCCGGGCATGCCGCCGCCTTCGCACCCTTCAAGCTGCGCTGGCTGGAGGAGCCGCTGCGGGCCACGCGGCCCTGGACCGAGTGGCAAGCGCTGTGTGCGCGCGTGCCCATGCCGCTGGCCGCAGGCGAGAACCTTGCCAGCGTCGAGGCCTTCGGGCAGGCGTTGGACGCGCGCTGCCTGGGCGTGCTGCAGCCCGACCTGGCCAAGTGGGGCGGCTTCAGCGCGTGCCTGCCCGTGGCGCGCCAGGCGCTGGAGTGCGGGCTGCGCTACTGCCCGCACTTCCTGGGGGCCGGCGTGGGCCTGCTCGCCTCCGCCCACCTCCTGGCGGCCGCAGGCGGGGACGGCCTGCTGGAGGTGGACGCCAACCCCAACCCGCTGCGCACGGCCACCTGCGGGCCGGTGGCCCAGGTGGTGGACGGCCGCGTACGCCTGAGCGAGCGGCCGGGCCTGGGCGATGCGCCGGATCTGGCCGCCCTGCGCGACCACCTCGTGCCGCACTGAGCGGCCCCACCGAACAGGCCGCAACCCCCATGAGAACCATCTTCGTCTTGTTCGACAGCCTGGTGCGCAATGCACTGGAGTGCTACGGCGGCAGCCACGTCGCCACGCCCCACTTCAAGCGGTTTGCCGAGCGCAGCATCACGTTTGACAACCACTACACCGGCAGCCTGCCCTGCATGCCGGCGCGCCGCGACCTGCACACGGGACGGTTGAACTTCCTGCATCGCAGCTGGGGCCCGCTGGAGCCCTTCGACCGCTCGTTCTCTGAAGCACTGCAGGCCGCGGGGGTGTACACGCATCTGGTGTCCGACCACTACCACTACTGGGAAGACGGCGGCGCGACCTATCACAACCGCTACTCGTCCTGGGAGTTCATCCGCGGTCAGGAATGGGACAAGTGGAAGGCGATGGTGCAGCCCCCGCTGGAGCGCTGGCGCGCGATGTACCACCCGATGCAGCAGCCCTCGGGCGGGATGACGCAGCGCGCCGACGGCCGCCTGCAGGCCATGGTCAACCGCTCGTTCATGCAGGCCGAGGAGGACTACTGCTGCCCGCGCACCTTCGCCGCAGGCTTCGAGTTCCTGGACCACAACCGCGACGCTGACGACTGGCTGCTGCACCTGGAGTGCTTTGACCCGCACGAACCCTTCCACGCGCCGGCGCACTACAGGGAGCGCTACCCGACGGGCTACACCGGCCCGATCCTCGACTGGCCGCGCTACCAGCGCAACCAGGAGAGCGCCGAGGAAGTGGCCGAATTGCGCGCCAACTACGCCGCACTGCTGTCGATGTGCGACCACCATTTCGGACGGCTGCTGGACTACCTGGACCAGCACGACATGTGGAAGGACACCGCCGTGGTGCTGAGCACCGACCACGGCTTCCTGCTGGCCGAGCATGACTGGTGGGGCAAGAACCGTATGCCCTTCTTCAACGAGATCGCGCACATCCCGCTGGTCATTCACCATCCGGCCTTCGGGCACTGCGCCGGCCAGCGACGCCAGGCCCTGACCCAGACCACCGACCTCATGCCCACGCTGCTGGCGCTGCACGGCGTTGCCGCGCCTGCCAGCGCGGAAGGTCACAACCTGCTGCCGCTGCTGGAGCAGGACCACGCCGTGCGCGAGGCGGCGCTGTATGGCATGTTCGGCGCCGGCACCAACATCACCGACGGGCGCTACACCTACTTCCGCTACCCCGAGGACATGACGCAGCAGCAGCTGTACGAGTACACGCTGATGCCCATGCACCTGAAGAACCTCTTCCATGTGGACGAGTTGCGACGCGCGCAGCTGAGCCCGCCCCTGGGCTTCACGCAGGGGGTGCCGCTGATGAAGGTGCCGGCCCGGCGCAACGCCAAGGGCCAGCCCGCGGGCCACCAGGGCCAGGGCAACGGCTACGAAGACACGACCACGGTGCTCTTTGACCTTCGGGATGACCCCGAGCAGCTCAAGCCCTTTAGAGACGACGCCATTGAGGCGCGGCTGCTGGATCTGATGGCGCAACTGATGCGTGCCAACGAAGCCCCGCCCGAGGCCTTTATCCGCCTGGGCTTGACCCCCTGACCCCTGCTCCCAACCCCGCCCCCGTTCACAACCACGACATTCCTTGGAGAACGCCATGAACAAACCCGGCCAGGAGATAGAACCCGCCCCCCTCCCGAGGCGCTCTGCGCTGCGGCGACTGGGTACCCTGGCCGTGGGTACCGCGGCCAGCGCGCTGGGTCTGCCTGCCCGCGCCCAGGCCTATCCAGCCCGGCCCCTGCGCATCGTGGTGCCCTGGCCGGCAGGCGGCCTGGTGGATGTGGCGGCACGACAGCTGGGCACACGGCTGCAGGCGGCCATGGGCCAGCCGGTGGTGGTCGAGAACCGCGTGGGCGCGGGCGGCTCCATCGGTGCGGACTTGGTGGCCAAGTCGCCAGCCGACGGCCACACCCTGCTGTTCAGCACCAGCGCGCTGACGATCAACGTGGCCATGCAGACAAAGCTGCCCTTCGACTTGCTGCGTGACTTCGAACCGGTGTGCCTGCTGGCCCATGCGCCCTCGGTGCTGGTGGTGGGGCCGTCCATCAACCCCGCCTCGGTGCAGGAGTTGGTGGCCATGGCGCGGGCGCGCCCGGGCCAGCTCAGCTACGGCTCGGCCGGCGTGGGCTCACCCGCACACTTCGCCGGCGAGCTGCTGAAGTCGCTGCAGAAGCTGTTCATCGTGCACATCCCCTACACCGGCGCGCCCGCGGCCATGAACGACCAGTTGGCGGGACGTTTGGACTTCCAGTTCGCCAACGCCGCAGTAGCGCTGCCGCAAGTGCGCGCCGGCAAGGTGCGGGCGCTGGCGGTGACGGGCGCGCAACGCTTTGCCGCGCTGCCCCAGGTGCCTACGATGGTGGAGGCCGGCGTGGCCAACTTCGAGGCCGACCAGTGGCTGGGCCTGATGGCCCCGCGCGGCCTGCCTGGCTCCGTGCAGTCACGCCTGGCCGCCGAGTGCCAGAAGGCGATGGCCCAAGACGATCTGCGCGCCGCGCTGCTG
Source organism: uncultured beta proteobacterium (assembly GCA_903885585.1). Lineage (GTDB taxonomy): Bacteria > Pseudomonadota > Gammaproteobacteria > Burkholderiales > Burkholderiaceae_C > Rubrivivax. Next base: position 1,916 of record CAISJH010000394.1, on the reverse strand, counting down.
CAGGCCGGCATGACGGCAGCACCCGCTGGAACGCCCGCCAGCTTCGACGCCGCCCTCAAAGCCGAGCTGGCCAAGTGGAGCGCGGTGGTAAAGGCGGCGAACATCAAACCTGAGTGAGGAAGCGGCTGTGACCCCGACCCCCACTGCCCAGACTTCCCCGGCGAGCAGGGCACCCAACATCTTGCTGGTGATGGCCGACCAGCTGGCCGCGCAGGCGCTACCGGCCTACGGCCACCGACAGGTACTGGCGCCGCACCTGGACGCGCTGGCGCGCCAGGCCGTCGTCTTCGACAGCGCCTACTGCAACTTCCCCATCTGTGCGCCTTCGCGCTTTTCCATGCTCAGCGGCCGTCTGCCGCACGCCATCGAGGCCTACGACAACGCCAGCGAATTCCCGGCCGCCACGCCGACGATGGCGCACTACCTGCGCCACGCGGGCTACCGCACCATCCTGTGCGGCAAGATGCACTTCATCGGCCCGGACCAGCTGCACGGCTATGAAGAGCGGCTGACCACCGACATCTACCCGGCCGACTTCGCCTGGACACCCGACTGGACCAAGGGCCCTTCGCACCGTCCCACCGGCGTGAGCATGCGCCCGGTGGTGGAGTCGGGCCCCTGCATCCGCAGCATGCAGATCGACTACGACGACGAGGTGGAGTACCGCGCCGTGCAACGCCTGCACGACTTGGCGCGCGCGCCCGAGCAGCAGCCCTTCTTCATGACGGTGTCGTTCACGCACCCCCACCCGCCCTTCGTGGCGCCGCAGCGCCACTGGGACCTGTACCCGCATGAGGCCATCGAACCACCCCGTGTGGGCGAGATCGCCTACGCGGACCTGGACGAGCACAGTCGCTGGCTGTACGTTGCACATGCCCAGGACCAGTACACGGTGACGCCCGAACATGTGCGCAATGCCAGGCACGCCTACTTCGCCATGATCAGCTATGTCGACGAGAAGATCGGCAGCGTGCTGCGCACCTTGAAGGAGACCGGCCTCGCCGACGACACCGTGGTGGTCTTTGCAGTGGACCACGGCGAGATGCTGGGCGAGCGTGGCATGTGGTTCAAGCAGTGCTTCTTCGAGTGGTCGGCGCGCGTGCCGCTGATGGTGTCGATGCCGCGCCGCTTCCAGCCGGCACGCGTGGCCGCGCATGTGTCGCTGGTAGACCTGCTGCCCACCTTCCTGGATCTGGCCTCGAAAGCGCGCCGCGTGGAGCCCGTAGACCCCCTGGACGGCCGCAGCCTGCTACCGCTGATGACGGGTGAGGAACAGGGTACCGAGCGCACGGTGATCTCGGAGTACAGCTCCGAGGGCGTTTGCGCGGCCTCTCGCATGGTGCGCCATGGCCGCCACAAGTACATCTTCACCCGCGGCCTGCCGCCCCTGCTGTTCGATCTGGAGGCCGACCCGGACGAACTCGACAACCTCGCCAGCCGGCCCGAGTGGGCGCAGGTGGAAGCGGCGCTGCACCAGCGCCTGGTGCAAGACTGGGAACCCGAGAGCGTGCACCAACGCATCCTGGCCAGCCAGCGGCGCCGCCTCTTCCTGGCCGAGGTGGCAGGCAGTTCGAGCCTCTACCCTAACTGGGCCTACCAACCCTTCACCGACGAGTCCAAGCGCTTCATCCGCGGCTCGGGCTCGGCAGGTCCCACCAGCATCAAGGCCCGGGCGCGATTCCCCTATGTGGAGCCCGCGAAGCCGGACCGCTGAACAGGCAGCCCGAGCTGTATCCGCTCCTGCGGCGGCCGGTGACGCTGCCTTGCTGTCGTTACAGGCCCGTCAGGGCAGGACCTTGACGTCCTTGATGAACTCGGTGGTGAAGGTCTTGCGGAAATCCACCTTGGCCGGATCCAGCAGCTTCATCGCGGCCATCATGTCGTAGGTCTTCTTCAGACGCTCCTCGGTGATGGTG
>CAISJH010000393.1 GCA_903885585.1 uncultured beta proteobacterium | reverse complement strand
TGATGAGCGCCGGGGCCTGCGCTTTCGCGCAGGTGTGCCTGGACGAGACGCTGGACTGGGCCCGCACGCGCCAGACCTTCGGCCAGCCGCTGGTGGCGCACCAGGTGGTGAAGCACCGGTTGATGGACATGCGCATGCGCATCCGCGCGTCCGAAGCCCTGCTGCAAGACGTGACGGCGCGCTTCGAGGCCCACCCGAACGACCCCGACACCGTGGCGGACCTGTGCCTGCTGAAGAACCAGGCCACCCAGACGATGCAGTTCTGCGCCGACGCCGCCGTGCAGACCCTGGGCGGCATGGGCTATGTGCGCGGCACCAAGAGCGAGCGCATCTACCGCGAGGTCAAGGTCATGATGATCGGCGGCGGCGCCGAGGAGATCATGAAGGACCTGGCAGCGCGACAGCTGGGGCTCTGAGCCCGGCCACGAGACCGCACTCGACCCGACAAGACCGCACGTACGACGGCGCCCGCCCATCGCAACACGTCCATCACCATAACCCCATTCACCAGGCCCCCCGGGACACACCATGGAAGTCTCCTTCAGCCAGGAAATCGAGTCGCTCAAGCTGGGCGCCGGCCGGACCTTCCATGGCGAAGGCATCCTGGCCGTGACCAAGGCGCTGCTGCAGTCCGGCGTGTCCTACGTGGGCGGCTACCAGGGCGCGCCGGTGTCGCACCTGCTGGACGTGATGGTGCAAGCTCGCGACTACCTGGACACGCTGGGCGTGCACGTGGAGGCCTGCTCCAACGAGGCCTCGGCTGCGGCCATGCTGGGCGCGTCCCTCCACTACCCGCTGCGCGGGGCGGTGACCTGGAAGTCCATCGTCGGCACCAACGTGGCGGCGGACGCACTGTCCAACCTGTCGTCGCCCGGCGTGATGGGCGGCACGCTCATCGTGGTGGGCGAGGACTACGGCGAGGGCGCCTCGGTGATCCAGGAACGCACCCACGCCTACGCGCTCAAGAGCGGCATGTGCCTGCTGGACCCTCGCCCAGACCTGCCCCGGCTGGTGGAGATGGTGGAGCAGGGTTTCGGCCTGTCCGAAGCCTCCAACATGCCGGTGCTGCTGGAGCTGCGCATCCGCGCCTGCCACGTGCGCGGCAGCTTCCCCACCAAGGACAACCGGGCCCCTGCCATCAGCACCCGCGCGCTGATGAGCGACCCCGCGCGCTTCGACTACATGCGCCTGGCGCACCCGCCTGTCACCTTCCGCCAGGAAAAGCTGAAGGTGGAGCAGCGCATCCCCGCCGCACGCCGCTACATCGTCGAGCACGGCCTGAACGAGCTGATGCCGGGTAAGCGCGAGGAACTGGGGCTGATCGTCCAGAGTGGCGTCTGGCCCGCGCTGCAGCGCGCAATGCAGCAGCTGGGCCTGGCTGACGGCCGCGGCAACGCCGAGATCCCGGTGCTGGTGATGAACGTGGCCTACCCCGTGGTGCCCGAGCAGGTGGTGAGTTTCTGCGCCGGCAAGCGCGCTGTGCTGCTGGCCGAGGAAGGCCAGCCCGAGTACCTGGAGCAGGAGATCGCGCTGCACCTGCGCCGCGCCGATGTGCAGACGCGCCTGCACGGCAAGGACCTGCTGCCCAGCGGCGGTGAGTACACGGTAGAAGTGCTGGCGCGCGGCCTGCTGGCCTATGCCGACCAGCACCTGCCCGGGGCGGTGTCGGCCGAAGGCCGCCATTGGCTGGCCGACATCACGCGCCGCCGCGAGGCCGCCGCCGCGATGCTGGCCGCACCGCTGCCGGCGCGCCCGCCCACCTTCTGCGTGGGCTGCCCCGAGCGGCCGGTGTTCTCCGCCCTGAAGCTCGCGCAGCAGCAAGTGGGCGACCTGCACGTGGCCGCCGACATCGGCTGCCACGCCTTTGGCACCTTCGAGCCCTTCTCCATGGGCCACTCCATCCTGGGCTACGGCATGAGCCTGGCCAGCCGCGCAGGCGTCTCGCCCATGATGCAGCGCCGCACCCTGGCCATCATGGGCGACGGCGGGTTCTGGCACAACGGCCTGCTGACGGGCGTGCAGAGCGCCCTGTTCAACGGCGACGACGCGGTGCTGCTGATCTTCAAGAACGGCTACACCAGCGCCACCGGCACGCAGGACCTGATCTCCACCCCGGCAGCCAGCGACAAGGCCTCGGCCGACGACAAGGGCCGCAGCCTGGCCCACACCAACCGCACCATCGAGTCCGCCCTGCAAGGGCTGGGCGTGCAGTGGATGCGCACCGTCCACACCTACGAGGTGGAGCGCATGCGGCAGACGCTGGTGGAGGCCTTCACCAGCGACTTCAACGGCCTGAAGGTGGTGGTGGCCGAGGGCGAGTGCCAACTGGAGCGCCAGCGCCGCCTCAAGCCCTGGGTGGCCGGGCTGCTGGCGCGCGGTGAGCGCGTGGAGCGGGTGAAGTACGGCGTGGACGAGGACGTGTGCAACGGCGACCACGCCTGCATCCGGCTCTCGGGCTGCCCCACCCTGGGGCTGAAGGACAACCCTGATCCGCTGAAGGTCGACCCTGTGGCCACGGTGCTGGAGGGCTGCGTGGGCTGCGGCCTGTGCGGCGAGAACGCCCACGCCGCCACGCTGTGCCCCAGCTTCTACCGCGCCGAGGTGGTGCGCAACCCGCGCTGGGGCGAGCGCCTGGTGGACGGCGTGCGCCGCGCCGTCACCTCTTGGCTGAGGGCGGCATGATCGCCCGTACACGTCTCGGCGCGCCGGACCGCCCCCTCACTCTGCTGATCTGCGCGCTCGGCGGCGAGGGAGGCGGCGTGCTCACGCAATGGCTGGTGGACACGGCGCGCCTGGCCGGTCACCGTGCGCAGGCCACGTCCATTCCCGGCGTGGCGCAGCGCACGGGCTCGACCACCTACTACCTGGAGTTCGACCCCCAGCGCGAGACTGACCGCGCGGGCGCACCGCTGGTGTTCAACCTCAGCCCCGTGCCCGGTGCGCTGGACGCGCTGGTGTCGTCCGAACTGCTGGAGACCGCGCGCCAGGCCGGTAACGGCATGCTGAGCGCCGAACGCACGCTGGTGCTCAGCTCCTCGGCCCGCACCCTCACCACCCTGGAGCGCATGGCGCCGGGTGACGGGCGCCTGGACGACGCGGCGCTGCGCCGGCTGGTGGCCGCTTTCAGCCGCGAGCACCACGTGCTGGACATGGCGGGCTTGGCACGCCAGCACGGCACCGTGGTCAGCGCCGTGATGCTGGGTGCGATCGCCGGCAGCGGCCTGCTGCCTTTCGAGCGCCGGCACTTCGAGGACGCCGTGAAAACCGGTGGCGGCAGCGAGGCCAGCACCCGAGCCAGCCTGAAAGGCTTTGCCTCAGCTTACGAGGAGGTAGCGGGCGCTCGCACGCGCGGCGCCTTTGTGGCGCAAGTGTTGGGCACCGGCGGAAACGATCGCGAGAACCCGGTTGCGGGCTTAGTGGCCCGCCCCGAAGGGCACCCGAGGGAGGAACGCTCAGTCGACCCCGCGGCGGGCTCACCCTGCGCCGCGGCACAGCAGCTGGTGACCAGCGACACCCGCTTCCCGGCGGTCCTGCAGCCGCTGCTGATGCTGGGCTGCGACCGCCTCAGCAGCTACCAAGGCGCCGGCTACGCCCGCCGGTACCTGGACCGCGTGGCGGCGGTACTCGAGGCGGAACAAGTCCAGGCGGCCGGCAGGACACCTCCTCCATCGGGCGCTGCCGCTGAGGGCAAGGTGCAAGATGGTTCAGTGGACAGCTGGCCCATCACCCGCGAGACCGCCCGCGGCCTGGCGGTGTGGATGGCCTTCGACGACGTGATCCGCGTGGCCGAGCTCAAGAGCCGCAGCGCCCGGCTGCAGCGCGTGCGCAGTGAAGCGCGTGCGGGCGCACAGGACGTGCTCAAGGTCTACGACCACTTCAAGCCCGGCGTGCCGGAGTTCGCTGCCCTGCTGCCGGCCGGGCTGGCCCGGCGCCTGCAGGCCTGGGACGCGCGGCGCCAGGCCCGGGGCCTGGCCGCCTGGGCGTTACCGCTGAAGATCGGCACGCACACCGTCACCGGCGTGCTGGCCTTGCGCGCGCTCGGGCTGCTGAAGCCCCTGCGGCCACTGGGCAGCCGCTGGGCGGCCGAGCAGGCCCTGATAGAGCAGTGGCTGGGCGCCGTGCGCGACGGCACCCGCCAGCATGCCCAGTTGGGTCTGGAATTGGCTCGCTGCTGCCGGCTGGTCAAGGGCTATGGCGGCACGCACGACCGCGGCCGGGAGCAGTTGCTGCATGTGATTCAACACCTGGCACCCGCTGACAGTGCACAAGCGCAAGCTCAGGCGGCGGCGCAGGCCGTGGCAGCGGCTCGTGAGGCGGCCCTGGCCGACGGCAGCGGCAAGGCCCTGGCCGAAGCCCTGCGCCACCACGGTGCACCAGCCCAGCCGCTGCGGGAGCAGCCCATCCGTTGGGTGCGCAAGCCCAAATCGCCCGGTACGAGCACCGCTCAGAGCTAGAGGGGCTGAGGGCTCCAATGCCTGAGACCCCCCAGAAGCCTGCGCAGCTTCTGGACTCCATGAACCCTCCGAAGCCTCCGAAACTCAGTTGATCCCTTCAGGCGCTGAACCCCGCGACCTCTTGATCTCTACAAGGACTTCCCATGCAGCCCATCCCCGTTCTTGAGAAGCGCCGCCTGCAAGCCCAGGTCATCAAGCCCATCTGGGAAGAGTTGGTGGCACGGCTGGGCCAGGAGCAGGCCCGTGACATCCTGGACAAGTCCATCCGCAAGGCGGCCATTGAGGAAGGCCAGGCGCTGGCCGCAGCCTCCCCCGGCGGCGACACCCGCATGCCGGCGTTCATTCGCCTGTACGACCAGTGGAAGACGGGTGGTGCGCTGGAAACCACCACGCTGCAAGCCACCGACGAGCGCTTTGATTTCGACGTCACGCGCTGCCGCTACGCCGAGATGTACCGCGAGATGGGCCTGGAAGCCATCGGGGACCTGTTGTCCTGCAACCGCGACGGCACCTTCGTGCAGGGCTACAACCCCGACATCACCATGGAGCGCGAGCACACCATCATGCAGGGCCACGGGCGCTGCACGTTCCGCTACCGCATGCAGCAGGG
>CAISJH010000392.1 GCA_903885585.1 uncultured beta proteobacterium | reverse complement strand
GTGGTCAGCTATGCGCTGCGTTCGGCAGGCATGGACTGGAACCACCTGCTCAACGGCGGTCACGCCATGACGCTCATCGTGCTGGCCGCCGTGTGGAAGCAGATCGCCTACAACTTCCTGTTCTTCCTGGCGGGCCTGCAATCCATCCCCAAGAGCCTGGTCGAGGCCGCGGCCATCGATGGCGCGGGTCCCTGGCGGCGCTTCTGGACGGTGCAGTTTCCGCTGCTCACGCCCACCACCTTCTTCCTGCTCGTCATCAACATCATCTACGTGTTCATCGACACCTTTGCCATCGTGGATGCCGCCACTTCGGGCGGGCCCGGCAAGGACACGGCCATCCTGGTCTACAAGGTCTACCACGATGGCTTCAAGGCCATGGACCTGGGCGGTTCGGCGGCGCAGTCGGTGGTGCTGATGGGCATCCTGATAGCGCTGACGGTGGTGCAGTTCCGCTACGACGAGCGGCGGGTGCACTATTGATGATGAGCGCATCTCCTTGCATCAAGTGCCGCAACTGAATGGTTGAGAACCGCCCCGTCGCCACAGTGCTGTCGCACCTCGTGCTCGTGCTCGGGGTCATCATCGTCGCCTTTCCTGTCTACATCACCTTCGTGGCGAGCACGCAGACGGCCGAGCAGATCGTGCAGAACGTGCCCATGTCGCTGTGGCCAGGTGACAACTTCCTCAACAGCTACCGCTTCGCACTGTTCGGCGGCGTCACGGAGTACGGCACACGGGTGCCGCCGGCGGCGCCCATGCTCATGGTCAGCCTGATCAGCGCGCTGACCATCGCGCTGGGCAAGATCGCCATCTCGCTGTTGTCGGCGTTCGCGGTGGTGTACTTCCGCTTTCCCGGGCGCAGCCTGGTGTTCTGGATGATCTTCATCACCTTGATGCTGCCGGTGGAGGTGCGTATCCTGCCCACCTACAAGGTGGTGTCTGACCTCGGGCTGCTCAACACCTATGCCGGCCTGACGGTGCCCTTGATCGCCTCGGCCACCGCCACCTTCCTGTTCCGGCAGTTCTTCCTGACCATCCCCGACGAGCTGGTGGAGGCCGCGCGCATCGACGGCGCCGGGCCCATGAAGTTCTTCAAGGACGTGCTGCTGCCGCTGTCAACCACCTCGATTGCCGCGTTGTTCGTCATCCAGTTCATCTACGGCTGGAACCAGTACCTCTGGCCCTTGCTGATGACCACGGACGAGAACATGTACCCCGTGGTCATGGGCATCAAGCGCATGATTTCCGGGGGCGACGCCGCCACCGAATGGAACGCGGTGATGGCCACCGCGATGCTCGCGATGATCCCGCCCGCCCTGGTCGTTCTGCTGATGCAGAAGTGGTTCGTCAAGGGCCTGGTGGACAGCGAGAAGTGAACGGCCGGCCCACGGCCTCCCCCTGACTGCACAGCACACACGACATCCATGGCTTCCATCGCTCTGCGCCGCGTCGAGAAGACCTACGGCTTCGGCCCCAAGGCCTTCAAGGCCATCCACGGGGTGGAGGCCGAGATCGCCGACGGCGAGTTCGTCGTCATCGTCGGCCCCTCTGGCTGCGGCAAGAGCACCTTGCTGCGTATGGTGGCCGGCCTGGAGGAGATCACGGGCGGCGAGATCGCCATCGGCCCACGCGTGGTCAACCGGCTGGAGCCGGCCGAGCGCGACATCGCCATGGTGTTCCAGAACTACGCGCTGTATCCGCACATGACGGTGTACGACAACATGGCCTACGGCCTGCGCAACGCCAAGGTGCCCAAGGACGAGATCGAGCGCCGGGTGCAAAAGGCCGCGGGCATCTTGGAGCTCGGTGGGCTGCTGGAGCGCAAGCCCCGGCAACTGTCAGGCGGTCAGCGCCAGCGGGTGGCCATGGGCCGCGCCATCGTGCGCCAGCCGCAGGTGTTCCTCTTCGACGAGCCGCTGTCCAACCTGGACGCCAAGCTGCGCGCGCAGACGCGCCTGGAGATCCAGAAGCTGCACCGCGAGCTGGGCATCACCTCGCTGTTCGTCACGCACGACCAGGTGGAGGCCATGACGCTGGCCCAGCGCATGATCGTGATGAACGCCGGGCGCATCGAGCAGATTGGCACGCCAGAGCAGGTCTACGGCGTGCCCGCCACCACCTTCGTGGCCAGCTTCATCGGCTCGCCGCCCATGAACCTGCTGAACGGGCAGGCCACGGCCGGCGGATTCGAGGTCGGGGGTCAGCTGCTGCCCCTTCCGGGCGCAGCGCCGCGGCAAGGGTCACTGACCTTGGGTCTGCGGCCTGAGCACACCGAGCCAGGCGCCGAGGGCGACCCAGCCTGCTGGCCGCTGCGCGTGGAGGTGGTGGAGATGCTGGGCGCCGAGCGCCTGGTGCACGGGCACCTGGCCGGCGCGGCCTTCACCCTGCGCATCGACGGCACGCTGACCCCGCCGCGCCACGGACAGACGCTGCACCTGCGCGTGCCGGCTGAGCGCCTGCACTGGTTTGACCCATCCACGGGCCAGCGCGTCGAGGCGGCCCGGTGAGTCCCTCGCCCTGGCCCTTGCCGCTGTGGATCGCCCACCGCGGCGCCGGCAGGCTGGCACCCGAGAACACGCTGGCAGCGTTCCGGCTCGGTGCCGCGCACGGCTACCGCGCGTTTGAATGTGATGTGAAGCTCAGTGCCGACGATGTGCCCTTCTTGCTGCACGACGCCACGCTGGAGCGCACCACGTCCGGACGCGGCGTTGCAGGGGAACTGGACTGGTCTGTCCTCTCGCGCATCGATGCCGGCGGCTGGCACAGCCGGGCCCATGCCGGCGAGCCCCTGCCCAGCCTGAGTGCCCTGGCCACCTACATGCGCGCCAACGCCTTCGCGCTGGACCTGGAGATCAAGCCCACGCCCGGCACCGAGCACCACACCGGCCAGGTGGTGGGCCGGGAAGCAGCCCGGCTGTGGGCCGGAGCTGATGCGCCACCGCTGCTGTTCAGCTCCTTCCGCCCCGAGGCCCTGGCCGGCGCCAGGGAAACGGCAGCGCACATCCCCCGCGCCCTGTTGCTGGACACGCTCTGGCCGGGCTGGCTCGACGTGGCACAGCAGCTCGGGTGCTCTGCCGTCATCACCAACTACAACGTGATGTCGGCGCAGGCGCTGGCGCAGATCCACGGCGCCGCCATGCGCGGCCTGGTCTACACCGTGAACGATCCCGCCCCTGCGGCCTGGCTGCAGTCCATCGGCATCGACGGGATCATCACCGACGCCGTAGATCGCTTCTCACCGGCCGCATGAGCGGCGGCTGATCAGCGCGAGACGGCGTCGACTTCCAGCGGGGGTACCGCGCCACGGGCCGGCCCATGGTCAGCGGGCGTGGGCAACACCTTGACGTCGCGAATCAGGGGCACGCGCCACCACAGGATCAATGCCAGCAAAAGTGAGCCCGCACCGGCCACGGCCAACGGCACGCGCAGGCCGGCATGCTCGCCCAGCCAGCCTCCCAACAAGGCGCCCGGCCCGGCGGGCAGCAGCATCAACCAGCGCATCGTGCTGGTCATGCGGCCCAGCAGCGGCGTGGGGGTGATGGCCTGGCGCAGCGACAGGAAGTTGATGAAGATCATCACCGCGCCCAGGCCAAAGCAGGTGAGCATGAAGGCAAAGAACCAGAAACCTGCCGCAGCGGGCGCAAGGCTGAAGGCCACCCAGCCCACACCGGTGATGGCGATGCCCAGCAGCATGCAAGGGCCGGGGCCGATGCGCTGTGACAGGCGCTTGCCAAAGACGCTGGCCGCCACCGTGCCCACGCCCAAGCCCACGAAGCTCAGCCCTACATCCTGCTCGGACAGGCCCAGCGTGCGGGTGGCCAACAGGATCTGCACGACCACCGCGCCGTGGTGAAAGAACTGCCAGATGCCCAGCATGGCCGCCATGCCCCACAGCAACGGGGTGCGCACCACAAACTGAAGGCCTTCCTTGAGCTGAGGCCAGAAACCCTGGCTGGAAGGCGGCGCCAAGGTCTCCTGCACCTTCAACCCGCGCAGGATGGCCACCGAGCCCAGCAGCATGACCGCGTTCAGCAACAGCGCGATCGGTGCGCCCACCGCCTTGATCAGCGCACCCGCCAGGCCCGGACCCACCACCTCGGCCCCGGAACTGGCCAGGGCGTTCTTGGAGTGCGCCTCCACCAGGCGCTCGCGGCCCACCACCTGGGTCAGCACGATCTGCGCGGCGGATCCCGCCACCACGTGCACCGAGCCGAGAACGAATCCCACGGCATACAGCCACGGCATCCCCAGCCAGCCCAGCCACCAGGCCAGCGGCACGCTGACCAGTACCAGCGCCAGCATGGCCTCGCCGGCCACGTAGATCGGCAGCTTGCGCACGCGGTCGAGCCACACCCCGCAGGGCAGGGACAACAACATGAAAGGCGCCAGCTCGGCGGCGGTGAGCAGCCCCATCTGCGTGGGCGTGGCCTGGAGCAGCACGGCCGCGGTCAGCGGCAAGGCCAACATGCTGATCTGCCCACCCAGCGAACTCATCAGGATGGACACGAACATGCGCCGGTACGTGCTCTGCCGCAGCAGGTCGTTGGGCGGCAAGGTCAGCCTGTCGCGCCAACTCTGGAAGGCGCTGCGAGCCGTCGCCGGCACCTCACCGAGGTCCGGCACAGACGCGGAAACGGGACCTTGCGAACCGGTGTCGTCCGGCCAGGCCGACCGTGCAGGAGCCGGCCCCTGAGGGTTCTCTGGCTCCGGCATCAGCTCCGGTAGTCGGCGTTGATGCTGACGTAATCGTGCGAGAGATCGCACGTCCATACCGTGGCATGCGCCGGCCCGCGGTGCAGATCCACCCTGACCGTGATCTCGCTTTGCTTCATCACGCGCTGGCCATGCTCTTCCCGGTAGTCGGGATGGCGCCCGCCTTCGCGCACCACATGCACATCGTCCAGGAACAGGTCGATCAGCCCCTGGTCCAGGTCATCGATGCCGGCGTAACCCACCGCCGCCAGGATACGGCCGAGGTTGGGGTCGCTGGCGAAGAAGGCCGTCTTCACCAGGGGCGAGTGCGCGATGGCGTAAGCGGCCTGTCGGCACTCGGCCTTGGTACGGCCACCGTCCACACGCACGGTGATGAACTTGGTGGCGCCCTCGCCGTCACGCACGATGGCTTTAGCCAGGCGCTGGGCGACCTCGATCACCGCCTGACGCAGAATGCGCCCGTCTTCGCTGTCCAGCGACGTGATGGGGGCATGACCCGCAGCCTGCGTGGCCATCAGCACGAAGCTGTCGTTGGTGGAGGTGTCGCCGTCGATGGTGATGCGGTTGAAGCTGGCGTCAGCGGCTTCGCTGACCAGATGCTCCAGGGCTGACTGGGCAATCGCCGCATCGGTGGCCATGTAGCCCAGCATCGTGGCCATGTTGGGCTTGATCATGCCGGCACCCTTGGAAATGCCGGTGACGGTGACGGTGCGCCCGCCAATCTGGACCTGGGTGGACGCAGCCTTGGGCAGCGTGTCGGTGGTCATGATGCCCTGCGCGGCTTCCGCCCAGCGCGCGCCGTCCGCAGGGTTGGGGGCAGCGGCATTCGCCAGTGCCGCGGGCAGCCCGGCCTCGATGCGCTCCACGGGCAGCGTCTCCATGATCACGCCAGTGGAAAACGGCAGTACTTGCTGCGCGGCAAAGCCCAGGTGCGCGGCCAATGCATCGCAGGTACGCCGGGCGCGGGCCAGGCCGTCAGCGCCCGTGCCGGCGTTGGCATTGCCGGTATTGACCACCAGTGCGCGGATGCCCTGCCCTGGTGCCACCGACGCCAGGTGCTGCCGACACAGTTGCACCGGCGCGGCACAGAAGCGGTTCTTCGTGAACACGCCCGCCACCGCCGCGCCCTCGTCCAGCAGAAACACCACCAGGTCGCGACGGTTGGCCTTGCGGATACCGGCCATGGCGGTACCGATACGCAGCCCGGCCACGGGGTGAAGATCGGCCGGGTTGGGGGCGGACAGGTTCACGGGCATGGCAGGGTCTCCAATTCAGCAGAGGATCAGGATCGGCCGGCCCCTCAGGCCAGCTTGCCGTGGCACTGCTTGTACTTCTTGCCGCTGCCGCAGGGGCAGGGGTCGTTGCGGCCCACCTTGGGCACCTCAGCCACCTGCGTGGCCGGGTCGGTCTCCTGCGAGACGCTCCCGTCTTCGTTCGGGTGGGTGTAGGTGACGTTGCTGAGCTGGCTGGCGCGCTCCTCGATGGCCTCGGCGGCCTGCGCCACTTCGTCCTGGGTCTGGATGCGGACCGCCATCAGGATGCGCGTGACTTCAGCCTTGACCAGGTCCAGCATCTGCGCAAAGAGTTCGAAGGCCTCGCGCTTGTATTCCTGCTTGGGATTCTTCTGCGCATAACCGCGCAGGTGAATGCCCTGGCGCAGATAGTCCAAGGCCGCCAGGTGCTCGCGCCAATGTGAATCGATGGACTGCAGCAGCACCATGCGCATGAAGGGGCTGAACTGCTCCACGCCCACCACGTCCAGCTTGGCCTGGAAGAGTTGGTCACCAGCCTTGAGCACCATCTCCAGGATGTCGTCATCGGTGATGGACTCGCTGCCCTCCACGGCCGCCTGCAACGACACGGAGAGCTTCCACTCCTCGGCCAGGGCCTTCTCCAGCCCGGGCAAGTCCCACTGCTCCTCCACGCTCTCGGCGGGCACGTAAGTCCGCACAGTGTCGGTGAGCGTGCTGCGACGCAGATTGCCGATGCGGTCGTCCAGGGCTTGCGCTTCCAGGATCTCGTTGCGCTGCTGGTAGAGGACCTTGCGCTGGTCGTTGGCAACGTCGTCGTACTCGAGCAACTGCTTGCGCATGTCGAAGTTGCGCGCCTCCACCTTGCGCTGCGCACCCTCGATGCTGCGCGTGACGATGCCGGCCTCGATGGCCTCGCCCTCGGGCATCTTCAGACGGTCCATGATGGCGCGCACGCGGTCACCCGCGAAGATGCGCATCAGCGAATCGTCCAGGCTCAGGTAGAAGCGACTGGAACCGGGGTCGCCCTGGCGGCCCGAACGGCCCCGCAGCTGGTTGTCGATGCGCCGGCTTTCATGACGCTCGGTGGCGATGATGCGCAGGCCGCCCTGGGCCTTGACCTGCTCGTGCAGACCCTGCCATTCGTCCTGCAGCTGCGTTGCCCGTGCCTGCTTCTCGGCTTCGGACAGGCTGTCGTCAGCCTCCAGGAACTGCACCTGCTTCTCGACGTTGCCGCCCAGCACGATGTCGGTACCGCGACCGGCCATGTTGGTGGCGATGGTGATCACGCCCGGCCGGCCGGCCTGCGCCACGATCTCGGCCTCACGGGCGTGCTGCTTGGCGTTGAGCACCTGGTGCGGCAAGCCTTCCTTGGTGAGCAGGGCC
>CAISJH010000391.1 GCA_903885585.1 uncultured beta proteobacterium | reverse complement strand
GTCGATGCCGGTGCGCACGGCCACCGGCTGGCGCACCTTGTCGCCGCCGATCTTCTCGATCTTGGCGCTCAAGTCCAGGAAGCGGATGTCCACGCCGCGCTTGGTCAGCTTGGCCAGCAGCACGTCGCGCACCTGGCTGATCTGGAAGTCGCTGTCGCCGTAAAGCATCAGCTCTCGCGTGGCGCCTTTTTCGGTGAGTTCCACCTTGGCGCTGGAGCCCTTGAAGTCAAAGCGTGTGCCGATCTCCTTGCCGGTCTGGTCCACGGCGTTCTTCAGTTCCACCAGGTTGGGTTCGAGGACGGCGTCAAAGCTGGGCATGGCAGTTTTCTCTTTGCAAAGTCAGGCCCTGCAGGCAGCGTGCGTAGTTTGGCAGGGTAAAGCAGGAGAAAATTCTGCGTGATGTTCAAGCGCTGCGGAATCCCCTTCAACCCGATGGACCTTGCATGTCCACGCCGGTAAGCACCTTGCCCCTGGAGCCGGGCGTCAGCCTGCGCATGCTCAACACCTTCGGGCTGCCAGCGGTGGCTGCGCAGCTGGTGCGTGTGCGCAGCGACGCGGACCTGCGCCGGCTGGTGGACGACCCCGTCTGGGGCCTGGCTCCGAAGTTCATCCTCGGCGGCGGCAGCAACGTGTTGTTCACACGCGATGTGCAGGCGCTGGTGGTCAAGGTAGAGGTGCCGGGTTTGCGCTTGCTGGAAACACGCGACGACGCCTGGATCATCGAGGCCGGGGCGGGTGAGTCCTGGCACGGCCTCGTGCAATGGACGCTGGAGCAGGGATTGCCGGGACTCGAGAACCTGGCGCTCATTCCTGGCACCGTGGGTGCCGCACCGGTGCAGAACATCGGCGCCTATGGTGTGGAGCTGAAGGACCGCTTCGAGTCGCTGGATGCGGTGGACCTGGTGACCGGCCGCACCGTGACGCTGGACGCCGCGGCCTGCCGCTTCGGCTACCGCGACAGCGTCTTCAAGCAACACCTGGCGGGCAAGAGCGTGATCACCCGGGTGCGGTTTCGCCTGCCCCGGCCCTGGTTACCCGTGCTGGGCTACCTCGACCTGGAGCGCAAGCGCGCCGAGACCGGCATCACCGAGCCCGACGCCCGCACCATCTTCAATTGGGTGTGCGCCATCCGCCGTGCCAAGCTGCCCGACCCGGCCGTCATCGGCAACGCCGGCAGCTTCTTCAAGAACCCGGTGGTGAGTGCCGAGCAGTGCCGCGACATCATCGACCGCGACCCCGAGGTGGTGCACTACCCCCTGCCCGACGGCAGCGCCAAGCTCGCGGCCGGCTGGCTGATCGACGCCTGCGGCTGGAAAGGCAAGGCCGTGGGCGGCGCCGCCGTCTACGACAAGCAGGCCCTGGTACTGGTCAACCGCGGCGGCGCCACGGGCGGCGAGGTGGTGACGCTGGCGCGCGCTATCCAGGAGAGCGTGTACGGGCGCTTTGGCATCCGGCTGGAACCGGAGCCGGTGGTGGTGTGAGGGCTTGTGAGGTATCCCACACGCCTGCTCTTTCGCTCGGGCGCGCCGGATACAAGCTCTGAGGGTTGGGCTCCCAGGGTTTCGCTGAATGGCGGTTTCGTTCGGAGCCGCTCAAATCGGGGTTCCTAGATGCCCCGACTTGCCCTCTGGCCTTGCGCAGGAGCCACCCCTTGAGCCCACGCCCCCATCTCGCCCACTGGCCTGCCCGACTGCCCAAGGAGCTGGAGGTGCCCGAGACCTCCCTGTGGTTCAACCTGGAGGTGGCGGCGCGGCGCTACCCGCACAAGGCCGCGTACCTGTACCTGGGCCGCCAACTCACGTGGCAGGACCTGCAGCGTCAGGCAGAGGCGCTGGCGGGCTGGCTGCTGGCCCGAGGTGTGCAGCGTGGCGACCGGGTGCTGCTGTTCATGCAGAACTGCCCGCAGTACGTGGTGGCGGCTTTCGCAGTGTTGCGCGCCAATGCGGTGATCGTGCCCGTCAACCCCATGAACCGGGCCGATGAGTTCGGCCACTACATCACGGACCCCGAGGCTCGGGTGGCCATCTGCAGTGCCGATCTGGCCGGTATCGTGGCGGAAGCCGATGCACGCCTACCAGCCGAACAGCGACTGCAGCACGTGCTGGTGACGCGCTACGCCGAGGCCATGCCGCCCGAGGCCGAGCTGGACCCTGCCGAGGCGCCAGCCGAGACCGTGCTGGCCTGGCTGCGGGCGGATCCGCCCCTTCCTTTCGTCGAGACCAACGCCGCCATGGATGAGCAGGCGGGCGCGCCGGGTTCTGCGCTGCCCACCGGGAGTCCAGACCCGCGCTTCGAGCGCTGGCTGAACGCCTTTGCCGCCGGCCACCTGCCCGGCCCGCACACCGCAGGCCCGGACGACCTGGCCCTGCTGCCCTACACCTCGGGCACCACGGGCCTGCCCAAGGGCTGCCTGCACACGCACCGCACACTGATGCACAACGTGGTGGGTGGCGGGCTGTGGGGCCATGCGAGCGCCGAGACCATCAGCTTGGCCGTGGTGCCGATGTTCCACATCACGGGCTTCATGTACGGGGTGATGGCGCCGGCGTTCACCGGCAGCACGGTGGTGATCCTGCCGCGGTGGGACAGGGAGTTGGCCGGGCGGATCATCTCGCGCCACGGGGTGACGCACTGGACCTGCATCCCCACGATGATCATCGACCTGTTCGGCAGTCCCAACTACCGGCAGTTCGACCTGTCCAGCCTGCGTTACCTGTCGGGCGGCGGCGCGGCCATGCCGCAGGCGGTAGCGCAGAGGTTGCAAGACGAGTTCGGTCTCACCTTTGCCGAGGGCTACGGCCTGACCGAGACCGCCGCGCCCAGCCATGCCAACCCTCCCGAGCGCGCCAAGCTGCAGTGCCTGGGCATGCCCATCTTCGGCGTGGACTCGCGCGTGGTGGACCCGCAGACGCTGCAGGAGCTGCCCCCGGGCGAGGCGGGCGAGATCGTCACCCACGGGCCGATGGTTTTCAAAGGCTACTGGAAGCACCCGCAGGCCACCGAGGAGGCCTTTTTCGAGATGGACGGCAAGCGCTTCTTCCGCACGGGAGACCTGGGGCGCATGGACGAGGAGGGCTACTTCTTCATCACCGACCGCCTGAAGCGCATGATCAACGCCAGCGGCTTCAAGGTCTGGCCCACCGAGGTGGAGCTGCTGCTGTTCAAGTGCCCTGTGGTGCTGGAGGCCTGCGTGATCGGTGCGCAGGACGCTTACCGCGGCGAGACGGTGAAAGCCCTGGTGGTGGTGCGGCCCGAGGCCCGTGCCACGGCGCGAGAACAGGACGTGATCGACTGGGCGCGCGAGCACATGGCAGCCTACAAGGTGCCGCGCATCGTGGAGTTCGTCGATGCTTTACCCAAGAGTGGCTCGGGCAAGGTGATGTGGCGGCTGCTGCAGGAGCAGCAGCGGGAGCGGGATGCTGCAGCGTAGTGCTGTTGTTGCCTCACAGCGGGGCGCCGAGACAGAGGGCCGGCACCTCGCGAGCCTCTGCCGAAGTCCGACCGCCTCCGCTCATGTCCTCCGTCCGGGCTGCGCCCGGCCTCCCCCTAATACTTCGCTGCGGCGGTCGGCCTTCGACAGAGGCCTGCCGGCCATGGCTCTTTGGATCGCGCGCCGCCTTGGCTGCAGGCACCAGGCACAGGCCGACCGTCGCAGCGAAGTAAAGGAGGAGCCATTGGCCAAAGGCCGATGGCGGGGGACATGAGCGGAGGCGGTCGGACTGGGCGTGGTGCTCGCGAAGGGCAACCCTGAAATAGGACGCTACCGCAACGCCTCCCCTTTGGGCTTCTCCGGGATGCGAGCCCGCGGCGCCAAGCGCTGCCACAGGAAGGCGAATTCCAGTGCCTGGAGGTCGGCGCGCTGGGCGTTGTCGGCGGCTCCGCCGTGACCGCCTTCGATGTTCTCGTAGTAGGTGGCGTCGTGGCCCTGCTCCAGCATGCGGGCGGCCATCTTGCGGGCGTGTCCGGGGTGCACGCGGTCGTCTCGGGTGCTGGTGGTGAACAGCACAGGCGGCAACTTCATGCCGGGCTTGACGTTCTGGTAAGGGCTGTACCGCGAGATCCAGGCCCACTGATCCGGCTTGTCGGGGTCACCGTACTCGGCCATCCAGCTCGCGCCGGCCAGCAGTTGGTGGTAACGCTTCATGTCCAGCAGCGGCACCGAGCACACCACCGCGCCGAAGAGCTCGGGGCGCTGCAGCATCACGGCGCCCACCAACAGGCCGCCATTGCTGCCGCCTTCCATGCCCAGGTGCGCCGGGCTGGTGATGCGTTGGCGGATCAGGTCTTCGGCCACGGCGGCAAAGTCGTCATAACTGCGCTGCTTGTTCGCCTGCGTGGCGGCCTGGTGCCAGGCCGGGCCGAACTCGCCGCCGCCGCGGATGTTGGCCACCACCAGCACCCCGCCTCGGGTGGTCCAGGCTTGGCCGAACACACCCGAGTACCAGGGCTGCAGGCTCACCTCGAAACCGCCGTAGCCGTACAGCAAGGTGGGGTTGCGCCCGTCGGCCTGTGCGCCCTTGGGCCACACCACGAAGTAGGGAATGCGGGTGCCGTCCTTGGAGGTGGCAAAGCGCTGTTCGGCGCGCATGCCGGTGGCGTCGAACGCGCTGGGCCTGGCCTTCAGGCGCTCGAAGCGGTCGGAGCCGGTTTGCGCAAGCGACAAGGTGTCGGGGGTGAGGAAGTCGGTGTAACTGAGCAGCCAGGCTTCGCCCAGGGGGTCGTCCTTCAACAGCGGGTCGTGCAGGGCTTCGATGCCCACCGTGCCCGGGAAGGGCGTGGCCACCTCGCGGCGCTGCCAGGCGCCGTCGGCGCCCCTCCATACCTCCTCCACCCGCCCGGCCACGTTATCCAGCACGCTCAGCAGCAGCCGGCTGCGCGTGATCTGGTAGCCCTGCAGCGAGCGCGTGGCGGTGGGGGTGAAGAGTGCGTTCAGCGCCGGTTTGCCGTCCATCAGGCTGCGTGCGCTGCACACCAGCAAGGCGCCCGTGGGCCAGGTGCGGCCGTCCACGGTCCAGGGGCTGCGCAAGGTCAGCAAGGCCCATTCGCGCCAGAAGGCGAGTTCGGCGTCGTCGGGCTTGGGTATGCGGCGAAGGCTCGGGGCTTGCGCTTCAGAGGCGCCGCCGCGCGCCGCGTTGGGGCCTGCGGCGGGTGGGCTCTCCAGCAGGAACGTCTCCGTGCGGTAGAAGTCGATCGAGCGGCCGAACAGCGTGCGCTCGTAGCCCGGCGTGCGGTCCACCGAGGCCCAGGCGGCGACGTCGGTCTTCTGGCCTTCGAACACGGTCACGGCGTCCTGCCAGCGCTGGCCGCGTTGCCAGCGCTTGATGACGCGCGGGTAGCCTGAGTCGGTCATCGAGCCGGGGCCGAAGTCGGTGCCGATGTAGGCGCTGTCGGCGTCGATCCAGTCAAAGCTCGTTTTGGCCTCGGGCAGCTCAAAGCCGCCTTCAGATGCCGGGATGAAGCGCTTGGCCACGGTGTCAAACTCGCGCTGCACGGCGGCGTCGGCGCCCCCTTTGGAGAGTTTGAGCATGCAGCGCCGGTGCACCGGGCCGAAGCTGTTGGAGCCACCCCAGACCCAGTTCACCCCTTCGGCCTTGCCGAGCGCGTCCACGTCCAGCACCGTCTCCCAGGCAGGCTGCGCCTTGCGGTACTCGGCCAGCGTGGTGCGCCGCCACAGGCCGCGCGGGTTGGTGGCGTCTTGCCACAGGTTGTAGAGGTGATCGCCGCGCCGGCGCACGGCGGGGATGCGGTCGCGCGAGTCCAGCACCTCGCGGATGCGGTCGCGCAGCGGTGCGAAATCGGGCCAGGCTTGCAGACGCTCGCGCGACTGGGCGTTGCGCTCACGCACCCAGCTCAGGGCCTTGTCGCCTTGCACGTCCTCCAGCCAGAGGTAGGGATCGTTGCTGGGGGCTGCGGGGGGCGTTTGGGCGTCGGCGTTCATGGGATTCAGAAGTGCAAGCGAAGGCATCAGTCCGGGCAGAGCGCCGGCCGCCGGAGCGGACAGGGCGCGCAACACAGCACGACGGTGCAGCGACAAGGCTGTGGCGGACATCTGGGTGGACATCGCGGTGGGGGTCTCGACAGGCATCTCAGCGGGAACTTCAGCGCGTGGCTGTCTTCAGCGCCTGCGGCGACAGCTCCACGGACTGTTGTCCGTCGCTCACCCAGATGCTGCCGTCCTGCACCGTCACCTGCCATTGCATGGAACGCTGGGCCATCGCGGCCAGGGCCTGGGCTTGGTCCGCCGGGATCTGCCACACCGTCAGGTTGGACAGCCGGGTGAGCTTGTTCTCGATGCCGCCCCACCAGATGGGTACCGCCGGGCCATAGGCATAGATGCTGACGCTCTCGGAGCGACCGCAGGCCTTGGCCAGACGCCGTTCGTCGGGCTGGCCCACCTCGATCCACTGCACCAGCTGGCCGGTGAGGTCGTGCTGCCAGAGGTCGGGCTCGTCGGCGTCAGACAGGCCCTTGGCGAACTGCAGCGCGCCGCGGTCCGTGTCGTGCGGCACGCGCAGCGCAAACGCCAGCAGCCGCACCAGCAGCCGCTCCTCGGTCTCAGATGGGTGCAGAGCCAGTGTGAGGGCATGGTCGGCGTACAGCGCGCGGTCCATGTCCGCGATTTGCAGCTGGGCTTTGTAGATGGTGGCTTTGAGGGCCAAAGGGTGCTCCCGGTGATTGCGGTGGCCTGGCCCGTCCATGGGCGTTGGGCAGGGGCAAGGCGCGCCTTGGCAGGGGCGGATTGTGATGCCATGCATGCCCGCACAGGCGAATGCCAATGGCATCATCCGTCCATGACTGAAGCCCTCCCCACCCCCGCCCCGACCCCCGTCCAAAATCCGCTCCTTCAAGACTGGAGCACCCCCCACGGCCTGCCGCCGTTCAGCCTGTTCCAGCCGGCTCACTTTGCGCCGGCGTTCGAGGCCGCGATGAAGGCGCACCGTGACGAGCTTGACGCCGTTGCGGGTCAGCCCGCGGAGCCGAACTTTGACAACACCGTCGCGGCCTTTGACCGCGCCGGACGGCTGCTGGGACGCGTCGAGTCCGTGTTCCACAACCTCACCGCTTCCGAGACCTCGCCGGCCCTGCAGGCCGTGCAGCGTGAGATGGCCGGCCCGCTGGCCGCGCACGCCAACAGCGTCTACATGAACGCGGCACTGTTCACCCGCATCGACACCCTGCACGAGGCTCGCACCACGCTGGGCCTGACGCCTGAGCAGCTGCGCCTGCTGGAGCGCATCCACTTCGACTTCGTCAGCTCGGGCGCGCGCCTGCAAGGGGCCGACCAGGCCCGCTACGCGGCGGTGATGGAGGAGCTGGCCCGCCTGACCACGCTGTTCGGCCAGAACGTGCTGCACGACGAGGCCTCGTACCAGCTGGTGCTGCGCACCGAGGACGAGTTGGCCGGCCTGCCTGGCTTTGTGCGTGACGCCGCGCGCCAGGCCGCTGTGGACCGGGGCCTGCAGGACGATGCGCAGGCCCATGTCATCACGCTCAGCCGCTCGCTGATCGTGCCCTTCCTCACCTTCTCCACGCGGCGTGACCTGCGTGAGCAAGCCTGGCGCGCCTGGACCAGCCGCGGCGAGCGCCCCGGCGAGCACGACAACCGCGAGGTGGCCCGCGCCATCTTGAAGCTGCGCCGCGAGCAGGCCCGGCTGCACGGCTACGCCAGCTATGCCGACTACGCGCTGGTGGACCGCATGGCCGGCACTCAGCAGGCCGTCAAGCAGTTGCTGGACGAGGTGTGGCCCCGCGCGCTCGCCGCGGTGGAGCGCGAGCGGCAGATGCTGCGCGCCGCCATGGTGGACGCCGGTCAGGGCGCAGACGCCGTGATCGAGCCCTGGGACTGGCGCGTCTGGGCCGAGAAGGTGCGCGTGCAGCGTTATGCGGTGGACGACGCCGAGGTCAAGCCTTACTTCCGCCTGGACCGCATGGTGGAGGCCGCCTTCGACTGCGCCGGCCGGCTCTTCGGCCTGCAGTTCGCCCACCGGCCCGACCTGCCCGTCTATCACCCGGATGTGAAGGCCTACGAGGTGCGCAACGCCAGCGGTCAGGTGTGCGGCATCTTCCTGCAGGACAACTTTGCCCGGCCCACCAAGCGCAGCGGCGCCTGGATGAGCTCGCTGCGCTGGCAGAACCGCAACGTGCCTCAAAGAGTGGCGATGGCGGCGGAGGAGGGTGCGGCCGAGATTCCCGTCATCCTCAACAACAACAACTTCGCCAAGGGTGCGCCGGGGGCGCCCACGCTGCTGTCCATGGACGACGTGCGCACGCTGTTCCATGAGTTCGGCCACGGCCTGCACGGGCTGCTGAGCAACGTGACCTACGAGCGCCTGTCCGGCACGCAGGTACTGCGTGATTTTGTCGAGCTGCCATCGCAGATGTTCGAGCACTGGACCAGCGAGCCCGCGGTGCTCAAGCAGCACGCCCGCCACTGGCAGACCAACGAGCCCATCCCTGACGAACTGCTCGCGCGCATCGAGCGTGCGCGGCGCTTCAACCAGGGCTACGAGACCGTGCGCTATACCGCCAGCGCACTGGTGGACATGGCAGTGCACTCTTTGACCGACGACGAGCCGCCGGCTGACCTGTGCGCCTTCGAGGCCCAGGAGTTGCAGCGCCTGGGTCTGCCCCATGGCGTGGGTCTAAACCACCGGCTCGTGCACTTCCAACACCTGTTCTCCGGTTCGGGTTACGCCGCGGGCTACTACGTCTACCTCTGGGCCGAGGTGCTGGACGCAGACGCGTTTGATGCCTTCGTCGAGGCGGGCGACGCCTTCGATGCCCAGGTGGCGCAGGCCCTGCAGCGCTTCATCTACGGCAGCGGCAACAGCCTGGAGCCGCGTGCCGCTTTCGCTGCATTCCGTGGGCGCGCCGCCCAGGTGGAGCCCATGTTGCGCAAGAAGGGGCTGATCCCCGATTCAGAGGCTGTTTGATGGCATCCCCTTGGGGCCCACAGGCCTGCTGATGAACGCCCCGACGCAGCACCCTGCGGCCGCGGGCCCGCGCCGTGAATTGCGGGCGCCCGTGCTGGGCACGGTGGTAGCCGTTGAGGCCGTGCCTGGGCAGGTCTGCCGCGCCGAACAGGCGCTGCTGGTGCTGGAGTCCATGAAGATGGAGGTACCGTTGGCCTGCCCCAGCGATGCCGAGATTCTGGAGGTGCTGTGCAGCGTGGGCGAGGTGGTGGAGGAGGGCACGGTGCTGCTGCGCTGGCGCTCTGCGGTGACCCAGTCTGGCCTGGGCGCTGTACCCTCCGACGCCTCAACCTCGTCGGCAGCTCCGGACGCCGTGCCCCTGCTGCGCGCCGAACTGGCAGGCTTGCAAGACCGCCGCGCGCTGCTGCAGGATGCAGCCCGGCCCGAGGCCATGGCCCGGCGTCATGCCAGCGGGCTGCGCAGTGCGCGCGAGAACGTGGCCGACCTGCTGGACGCCGGCAGCTTCACCGAGTTCGGCGCCTTCGCCGTGGCAGCGCAGCGAAGCCGTCGCACTGAAGAGGACCTGCAGCGCAACACCCCGGCCGATGGCCTGATCACCGGCACGGGCACGGTCCATGGCCGGCCTTGCGCCGTGATGGCCTATGACTACACCGTGCTGGCTGGTACCCAGGGCGTGTGGAACCACGCCAAGAGTGACCGCCTGCTGGATGTGGCGCGGCGTTCGCGCCTGCCCCTGGTGCTGTTTGCCGAGGGCGGGGGCGGCAGGCCGGGCGATGTGGACTGGCCCGGTGTGGCCGGTCTGGACTGCACCACCTTCGCCTCGCTGGCCGCGTTGTCGGGCGAGGTGCCGCTGGTGGGCATCGTGGCCGGGCGCTGCTTCGCGGGCAATGCGGCGCTGCTCGGCTGCTGCGACCTCATCATCGCGGTGGAGGGTGCCAGCATCGGCCTGGGCGGTCCGGCCATGATCGAAGGTGGTGGCCTGGGGCGGGTGGAGCCTGATGCGGTGGGCCCGGTGGACGTGCACTGGGCCAACGGTGTGGTGGATGTGCGCGTGCCGGATGAGGCCTCGGCCGTGGCCGTGGCGCGGCGGTGGGTGGGGCTGGTGGCGGGTGCGAGCACGACGGCGCAGGCGACCATGCTTCCCGGCGGTGATCCTCAGTCCCTGCGCCGGGCCCTGCCCGCGCAGCGCAACACCGCCTTCGACCCGAGGCCCATCCTGCAGACGGTGTGTGACGCCGGTTCGCTGCTGGAGTTGCGCCAAGGCTTCGGCCCGGGCGTGGTGACGGCGGTGGCGCGCCTGGGCGGGCGCCCCGTGGCCCTGGCGGCCAGCGACTGCCGGCACCTGGGCGGCGCGCTGGACGGTCCGGCCTGCGACAAGCTGGTACGTTTTCTGCGGCTGGCCGATGCCCAGGGTTGGCCGGTGATCACCTTCGTGGACACGCCCGGCTTCATGGTCGGCCCGGACAGCGAGCGCACGGGCCTGGTGCGCCGCGCAGGCGATCTCTTCATCGCGGCGGCGCGTTTGCGCGTGCCCTTGTTCAGCGTGATGTTGCGCCGCGGTTTTGGCTTGGGGGCCATGGCGCTGGCCGGCGGGCACTTCCACAAGCCGCGCGCCACCTGTGCCTGGCCGGCGGCAGAGTTCGGGCCCATGGGACTGGAAGGCGCGGTGCGGCTGGGGTTCCGCAAGGAGCTGGAGGCGCAGCCGGAGGGGCCGCAGCGTGAGGCCCTGTTCCAGCGGTTGCTGAGCGAGGCCGTGCAGCGCGGGCAAGCGTTGAACATGGCGAGTCACCTCGAGATCGACGACGTGATCGACCCCGCCGAGACGCGCGACTGGCTGCTGCGTCAGTTGGCGGTGGCGGGATGAAATAGGCGCTGGGCTTCGACAGGCTCAGCCCGGACGGATGGGACTCGACCCGAGCCGGTCAAGCTCAGCCCGAACGGGTAAAGCTCGGCCCAAACGGGTGAAGCTCCACCCGAAAGTGTGAAGCTCAGCCCGCAGGGTTCATGTTGAGGTGTGCTTCAGGTGCAAGCCTGACCACCCGCACCGGCTTCACCGACTCACGCGCGCGCAGCTGGCCGCAGCCACCCTCCACGTCCTGCCCGGCGGAGTGGCGCAGCCGCGTCAGCACGCCCTCGCGGTTCAGCGCCCGGGCCATCTCGGCAGCGCGCTCGATGGCGGGCCGCTGGTAGGGCAGTCCGTCCACCGCGTTGTAGAGAATGAGGTTCATCATCATCCGCCGGCCCTTCAGCAGCGCCACGATGCCCGCTACCTCGTCGTCGCCATCGTTCACACCGGCCAGCAGCGTCCACTGCACC
>CAISJH010000390.1 GCA_903885585.1 uncultured beta proteobacterium | reverse complement strand
TCGGCCAGCGTGGCGGCCATCAGCAGGTTTTCGGTGCCGGTGACGGTGACCATGTCGGTGGTGATGCGCGCACCCTTCAGGCGCGTCGTCTTGGCAATGATGTTGCCGCGCTCCACGGTGATCTGCGCGCCCATGGCCTGCAGGCCCTTGATGTGCTGGTCCACCGGGCGCGAGCCAATGGCGCAACCACCCGGCAGCGACACGATGGCCACGCCAAAGCGCGCCAGCAGCGGGCCCAGCACCAGGATGGACGCGCGCATGGTCTTGACCAACTCGTACGGCGCCACCGGGTTGTTCACCGGGCCGGCGTCGAGCTGCAGTTCGTTCGGCTGATCGGCACTCCACTCGGCCGTGGCGCCCATCTGGCGCAGCAGCTTCAGCGTGGTGGAGACGTCCTGCAGCCGCGGCACGTTGCGCAACGTGAGGGGCTGGGCGCTGAGCAGCGCGGCGCACAGCTCGGGCAAGGCGGCGTTCTTGGCGCCAGAGATCGCGATCTCGCCTTGGAGCCGGCGGCCACCGCGGATGAGGAGTTTGTCCATGCGTTGCAGGGGGAGCGCCCCGCTGCAGGCCCGGACCACCATGCGCCGACAGCGGCGCAGGAGCCAGCGCCCGCGGCAGGCCGCAGGCCGTTCAGTGGTGGGGGTGGGCGGGTGCCGATGCGCCTTGGCTGGCGTGTTCGGCAGGGGTGAGCGTCTTCATGGAAAGCGCGTGAATCTGCTCACGCATTCTATCGCCCAGCACCGCGTAAACCCGCTGGTGACGGCGCACGCGCGACAGCCCCTCGAACTGCGCGCTCACGATGGTGGCGAAGAAGTGACGTCCGTCACCCTCCACCTCCAGCAGTTCGCAGGGCAAGCCCGCGGCGATGTAGGAACGCACTTCGGAGGGGGTGGGATCGGCCATGCCCTGGATTATCCGGCGTGCGGTGCCACGATGAGCTGGCGTGGATACAGACTCAATCGCGGTACGTCGGGTCCACGCGGTCCACCATACGCACCAGGGCGGCGAACACGTCGCGCCCGCCGCCGCGTCGGGGGTCGAACTGCAGGGCGTCCTGGCTGGCCTTGCGCTGCACGGCCTCCGGGATGGGCAGGGTGGGCCCGAGTGCAGCGCCCGCCACCTGGATCTCGCAGGCGCGTTGCAAGGTCCACAACACGGCGAAGGTGTAGGGTAGCGTGTCACCCCAGGCCAGCAGGCCGTGGTTGCGCAGGATGACGGCCGGACGCTGGCCGATGGAGCGGATGACTCGCGGGCCCTCGTCGGCATGCACGGTGATGCCCTCGAAGTCGTGGTACGCCACGCGGTCATGCAGCTGGGCCGAATAGAAGTTGTCCATGGACAGCCCAGCCTGGCTGCAAGCCACCGCGCAGCCGGCCGTGGTGTGGGTGTGCATGACGCAGTGGGCACCGTCCACGCCCTGGTGGATGGCCGAGTGCAGCACGAAGCCGGCGGGGTTGACCGGCCATGTGCTGTCGCCAATCACGAGGCCTTCCAGGTCGATCTTCACCAGGTTGGAGGCCTTGACCTCGCTGTAGTGCAGGCCAAAGGGGTTGATGAGGAAGTGCCGCTCGGGGCCTGGAATGCGCACCGTGATGTGGTTGTAGATCAGCTCGGTCCAGCCCAGCAGGTGGAACACCCGGTAGCAGGCGGCCAGCTGCACGCGCAGGGCACGTTCCTCGCCGGTCATCACGGTGTGGTCCATGGCCCCTCCTGTGCTCATTCCTCAAGAACGGATCTTGTAGCCCGTGTGCAGCAGGCGCAGGGCGATGCCGGCCACCAGCAGGAAGCTCGTGCCCACCACCGCCAGGCTCAGCCAGGGCGAGGCGTCGCTGGCGCCAAAGAAGCCGCGCCGAAAGCCGTCGATCATGTAGAAAAAAGGGTTCAGGTGGCTGATGCCCTGCCAGAACGCGGGCAGGGAGTGAACCGAGTAGAAAACGCCCGACAAGAAGGTCATCGGCATGATCACGAAGTTCTGGAAGGCGGCGAGCTGATCGAACTTGTCGGCCCACAAGCCGGCGATCAACCCCAGCGATCCCAGCATCCCGGCACCCAGCAAGGCGAACACCACCACCCACCAGGGCTCCACCATGCCCGGCGGCGCAAACCATACCGTCACCAACAGTACGCCCGTGCC
>CAISJH010000389.1 GCA_903885585.1 uncultured beta proteobacterium | reverse complement strand
GGCCGTGCGCCGGGGCAAGGAAGTGACCGTGGTGCTGGAGCTCAAGGCGCGCTTTGACGAGGAAGCCAACATCAACTGGGCCGAGCGGCTGGAGGGTGTAGGCGCCCAGGTGGTCTACGGCATGGTGGGGCTGAAGACGCACGCCAAACTCCTGCTGGTGACACGCCGCGAGACCCCGCGCAAGGGCAGCACGCAGCTGCGCCGCTATGCCCACCTGTCCACCGGCAACTACAACCCGCGCACGGCCCGCCTGTACACGGACGTAGGCTACCTGACCGCAGACCCCGAGCTGACCACCGATGTGGACGCGGTGTTTCTCAAGCTCTCCAGCCTGGCGCCCATTTCCGGGCACCGGCGTCTGCTGACCGCCCCCACGCAGCTGCATGCGCGCATGCTGGACCTGCTGCGCAAGGTGACCGATGCCGCACGCCACGGGCAGACCGCACGGGTGGTGGTGAAGGTGAATTCCCTGACCGACCCAGCCCTGACCGACGCACTGGTGCTGGCAGGACAGGCCGGTGCTCAGGTGGACTTGATCGTGCGAGGCGCCTGCATCCTGCGCCCGGGCGTGCCCGGATTGACCGACAACGTGCGCGTGCGCTCGGTCATCGGCCGGTTTCTGGAGCACACGCGGGTCTTCTACTTCCGCTGGGGCGATGCCGCCGCGCCCGAGGAGGCGCTGTACCTCAGCAGCGCCGACTGGATGTCGCGCAACATGCTGCGCCGGGTGGAGGTGGCCTGGCCCATCCTAGATGAAACGCTGCGCCAGCGCGTCATCGACGAATGCGTCACACCGTATCTGCTGGACGAACAGGACGCCTGGCTGCTGCAGGCGTCAGGCGAATACACGCGCGCGGCCGAACAAGGCCTGAGCGCCCAGCAGGCGCTGATGCAACTGCACGGCCAGGTAGGCGGTTGAACGTGGACCTGATCCTGTGGCGACATGCCGACGCGCGCGAAGCGCGAGACGAGCTGACAGACCTGGACAGGCCCCTCAGCGCCAAGGGTGAGCGGCAGGCGGCCAAGATGGCCAAGTGGCTGAATCTGCACCTGCCCGAGAGCACCCGCGTGCTCGTGAGTCCTGCGCTACGCACGCGCCAGACCGCCGAGGGTCTCGAGCGGCGAAAGCGGGTGATCGAGGCGCTGGGGCCAGAAGAAACGGTGGATTCGCTGCTGCATGCCGCCCGCTGGCCGGACGCCAAGGAGCCGGTGGTGGTGGTTGGCCACCAGCCGACGCTGGGGCTGACGGCGGCCTATCTGCTGGCCAGCGTCATGCAACCCTGGCCCATCCGCAAGGGCGCGCTGTGGTGGATCAAGCGGCGCGAGCGTGATGGGCGCATCGAGGTGCTGCTGCATGCCAGCCTGACGGCGGAGCACGTGTAAGCGCTCCCGGCCGCCCGTCGCGCCCGTCGCGCCGATCGCGGCCAAACAAGGTCAGATGCCGTCAGGCGGCCGCAGGGCGAGGCTTGCGGCGCACGCCTTTGGCCTTGGGCTTGCCCTCGCCGGGCAGCGAATCGAACAGCGCTACATACTCGAGCGTGAGCTTGTGGCCCGGGTCCAGGTGGATCATGGGACGGGCCAGCTGGTGAGACTCGCGCACCTTGACCGAGCTGCTGAGGTAGGGCTGCAGCACCGGCAGGCCTTCGTCCACCAGCGCCTGCACCAACTCACCCGGCAGCCGCGCACGCGCCTGGAACTGGTTGACCACGATGCCCTGCACCTCCAGCTCCGGGTTGTGGTCGCCGCGCAGGTCCTGCACCTCTTCCAGCAGGCCGTACAGGGCCTTGCGTGAGAAATCGTCGCAATCAAAGGGGATGAGGCACCCCTGTGCGGCGATCAAGGCACTGCGGGTGTAGAAGTTCAGGGAAGGAGGGGTGTCGATCCAGATGCGGTCGTAAGCGCCCTCCAGCAACTCCAGGCCCTTGCGCAGCTTGTAGATCTTGTAGCGCGACTCGAGCTTGGCGTGCAGTTCGGCCAGCGCCGTGCTG
>CAISJH010000388.1 GCA_903885585.1 uncultured beta proteobacterium | reverse complement strand
AGCTCCCCACCCCAACGGAGACCCGTGAATGCCATCGAAGACCATGACCCTGTCTCGCAAGCTGATGCTCGCGTTCGGACTCATCAGCCTGGTGACGCTGATCGAGGGCCTGATCGTCTGGAACAACATCCGCAGCGTCGACCTGGAGATGAAGCGGGTCATCGAGAGCCTGATCCCCCAGACCGAACGCATCGCCGTGCTGGAGACCACCATCTTCCGGGCCTCCCTGGAGACGCGACATGCCATGCTGATGCGCACGGACGAGAAACGCACCAAGACGATCGCCGAGATCCTGCGCCTGAAGTCCGAGACCGACCGCATCAGCCAGGAGCTGTAACGCAACATCAGCACCGAGGAGGGCCGCAAACGCTTCGCGGAAATCACCCGGTCGTCTGGCGTGTTCTGGAACGCCGCTGGGGAGATCCTGCCGTTGATCAAGGCCGGGCAAACCGAGGCTGCGGTGGACATGCTGGAGTCCGAGATCATTCCTGCGCGCAATGCCTTCCTCGCGGCCGTGACGCACCAGCGTGAGTGGCAGAAGGAGTTGCTGGCATCGGCCTCCAGCTCCGCGCTCAAGGTGGGGGAAGCCACCGAGTGGTTGGTGTTGGTGGTGGCAGTGGCCACCGTGCTGATGGGACTGTTGATAGCGGTGCTGATCTCGCGCCACCTGATGCGCAGCCTGGGCGGGGAGCCTGATGCCGCCGTGGCGGCAGTGCGGGCCGTGGCCCAGGGTGACCTCACGTCACCGGTGACGCTGAAGCCTGGCGACAGCAGCAGCCTGATGGCTGCACTGGAGGACATGCGTCGCCAGCTCACCAACCTGGTCTCGCAAGTGCGCCACGGGATCGAGGAAGTGGCCCAGGCGTCCGGCGATATCGCCAACGGCAACGCCAACCTCTCGCAACGCACCGAGCAGCAGGCCCAGGGATTGAAGAACTCCGCCAGCTCCATGCAGGTGATGATGGATTCGGTGCGCGCCAACGCCGAAAGCGCGCGCCAGGCCAGCCAGATGGTGGTGGGCGCCAGCAACTCCGCGCAGGCCGGCGGCGAGGTCGTCTCTCGCGTGGTGGCCACCATGAGCGAAATCCAGAGCAGCAGTCAGCGCATCGGCGACATCGTGAGCACCATCGACGGCATCGCCTTCCAGACCAACATCCTGGCCCTGAACGCCGCCGTCGAAGCCGCCCGAGCGGGCGAGTCGGGACGAGGCTTCGCGGTGGTGGCTGCTGAGGTGCGCGCGTTGGCGCAGCGCAGCGCCAGCGCCGCTCGCGAGATCAAGCACCTGATCGGCGCGAGCGTGGAGCGGGTTGATGCCGGCGTGCAGTTTGTCAACGAGGCCGGCGAGCGGATGGAAGAGATCGTCCAACGCGTGGGCAAGGTGCGCGATCTGATCGGCGAGATCTCCGCCGCGGGGGACGAGCAGGCCAGGGGCATTGAGCAGGTGGGTGCGGCCGTGCTGCAGATCGACCGCATGACCCAGCAGAACGCCGCGATGGTGGACCAGAGCGCGGGCGCAGCCGAGAGCCTGAAGCACCAGGCCGGGGCGCTGTCCGACGCCGTGTCGGTGTTCAGGCTAGCGCGAGACGGCTCCTGATTCGGATCAGGAGCGCACCTCAGACCGCCCCGCCAGCCCGTTGCGGCGCCGGCAAGGGGAGCACCCGGTCCCCTGTCACCAGGTAAAGCGAATCGCCGGCCTGTGGGCGCACCAAGGCGCCGCCGGTGAACTCGCCAAACGCAGGCAGTACCAGCACGCCGTCGCCACGTGCGAGGAAGCACGGCAGACGCAGTTTGTCGAAGCCGCGGCCCAGGCGGGTGACGGGGTGCAAGTGCCCGGCAACTGCCGTAAACCCTTGGGGCCGTAGCGTGGCAGGGTCATGGCACAGGGCCAGGCCGGCCTGGAGCCAGGGCTCGTCCACCACCCGCATGTCCAGCGCCGCCGGCGGATCCCCCGCGTGGCCATCGTGATTGCCCCGTACCAGGGTGATCGGCAGGTCGGCGTGGCGCTGCCGCCAGTCCAGCAGGGTCTGCAAGGTGGCCGGCGCACGGCCGCTGGCGGCGTGAAGGAAATCCCCAAGAAAGACCAGCTCGCGAACACCGGGCAGCCGCGCCAGCAGCGCGTCGAGACGCGACAAGTTGGCCTCAGTGGTGCCCTGGGGCACGGGCACACCCAGGCGGCGGAAGCTGGCGGCCTTGCCGAAGTGGACATCGGCCACCATCAGCAGGCCGGCCTCAGGCAACCAGGCCGCGCGTTCAGGCAACAGGTGCAGGGCGCGGCCGTCGGGCAGCAGGTGGCAGGCGTCGGTGGTTGATTCGGTGTCCACGGAGATGTCGAAACGGGCAGGTCAGAACATGTGCAGCATTCCGGCGCGGTTGGGGGCGTACGAGCGGTTGTGCAGGGACATTTCAAGAGCGCTCAGTCAGTCACGACGCAGGATGGCGCACTCGCGGTGAACGGCGCTTGCGCGTCGGGCCGACCGGACCCCCTGGCGCTGGTGCCACGGCTCCCGCCGTCCCGGCGGGCGCGGGCTGCATCGCCGCCTCCATCTCAGCGAGCAAACGCAGCACACGCTGGTTCAGCTGTTCGGTCGTGACCCGCTCGCGCAGCCGCTCGATCATGAGCGGAAAGGCGAAGGGCGTGAGCCGTTGGGGCCGGGTGAAGCTGAGCTGTGCAGACGCTGCCATGCGCGCCAGGCAGCGCTGCAGGCGCTCCACATCCAGCTCCTGCGCCAGGGTCTCGGCCTCGGCCTGGGCCAGCAGCAAGTTGCCGGGGTCGTGCTGGCGGAAGACGTCGAAGAACAGCTTGGCTGAGGCCTGCACCTGGCGTGCGCTGCGGCTGGCACCGGGGTAGCCGGTGAACACCAGGCCGGCCACGCGGGCGATCTCGCGAAAGCGCCGCAGCGACAGCTCGGTGGCGTTCAAGGCCTGTTGGATGTCGGGGACCAGGTGATCCTGGCTCAACAGGCCCTGGGTCCAGGAGCCCGGGCCAGTGGGCTCCAGCAGCACCGGCCAGTCGAAGGGCTGGCGCGAGAGGAGTTCAAAGCCGTAGTCGTTCATGGACAGGCTGAAGGTCCCCGTCTGCTGACGCGCTGCGCGCCAGGCCAGCAGCGCACCCAGGCCGATGTGCACCATGCGCCCGGCCAGCGGGTAGCAGAACAGGTGGTGGCCCTCGTCGGACTCGATCATCTCGAACACGATGCGCCTTGCGCAGGGCAAGGCCGACGCTTCAGCCTGCAGCGCCAGCAGAGGTGCCAGGGCGCGCAGTTCGGGATCGGGGTGCTGCGCCAGCCGCGACCCCGACCCTGGAGCGGATACGGCCGCCCCTTCTGCGTCCATGACGGGCACCGGATCCCGGTCCGGCCCGGAGGGGGAACTGTCGGTAGCCCTCGAGGCCCTGGCGGGCGTGGCGGTGGCGCGGCCGGGGCCGGTATGGCTCAGCAGGATATCGGCCTCATCGAGCAAGGCCAGCGCCATGTCGGCCAGCTCACTGGACAACGGCATCTTGCCGCCCTGCCACACCGGCACGGCACCCTGGCTGCCCGGGGCCTTGGTGACATAGGCCGTGAGCTCGCGCACCCGCACCAACTGCAGCACGCGGCCGCTGAAGATGAAGCAGTCGCCCTCACGCAGGCTGGCGATGAAGCTCTCCTCCACGCTGCCGATGCGGCCGCCGTTGAGCCACTGCACGTTCATCGCGGCGTCGGACACGATGGTGCCGATGCTCATGCGGTGGCGGCGCGCCACCGCCGGATTCGCCACGCGGCAGACGCCAGACTCGTCGCGCACGATGCGGTGGTGCTCCGGATAGGCCGCGAGCGACGTGCCGCCATGCACCGTGAAGCCCAGGCACCAGTCGAAGCTCTCGCGGTCCAGCTCGCGGTAGGGCCAGGCGCTCTTCACTTCCTCAAACAGCGCATCGGGCTCGAAGCCCGGGCCCACGGCCAGCGTGAGCAGGTGCTGCACCAGCACATCCAGTGGCCAGGGCGGCGGCTCGCGGCGCTCGATGCGACCGGCCGCGGCGGCGCGGCGTTCAGCGGCCGCCTCCAGCAGTTCCAAGGCATGACTGGGCACGACGGTGATGCGCGAGGGCCGCCCAGGCGCGTGGCCCGAGCGCCCGGCGCGCTGCAGCAGCCGCGCCACGCCCTTGGGCGATCCTATCTGCAGCACGCGCTCCACGGGCAGGAAGTCCACGCCCAAGTCCAGGCTGGAGGTGCAGACCACGGCCTTGAGCTGCCCGGCCTTCAGCCCGGCTTCCACCCACTGACGCACCGACGGGTCCAGCGAGCCGTGATGCAGCGCGATCAACCCGGCCCAGTCAGGCCGCGCTTCCAGCAGGGCCTGATACCAAAGCTCGGCCTGAGAGCGGGTATTGGTGAACACCAGGCTGGACGCACTGCCTTCCAGCTCGGCCACCACCTGGTCCAGCAGGCGCAGACCCAGGTGTCCCCCCCAGGGAAAGCGCTCCATGGTCTGGGGAATGAGGCTGTCCACCGTCAGCGCCTTCGGCACGGCGCCACGTACGATGACGCCACCCAGCTTGGGCACTTCTCCCACGCCGGGTGGTTGCGAGACCAATTCACCGACCGAGACGCCATCCCAGGTCAAGGCCGCACAGGCCTCCTCCAGATTGCCCAGCGTGGCCGACAGGCCCCACACCCGCAGCCGCGGGCTCAGCCTGCGCAACCGGGCCAGCGCCAGCAGCACCTGAGTGCCGCGCTTGTTGCCCAGCAACTCGTGCCACTCGTCCACGATGAGCACCTGCACGCCGCCCAGCACGGCAATGCAGTCGGCCATGGCCAGCATCAGACTCAGGCTCTCTGGCGTGGTCACCAGCGCTGGGGGCCAGGTCTTGCGCTGGCGCGCCTTGGTCGCGGCCGCGGTGTCGCCCGTGCGCTGCTCCACGGTCCAGCCCATGCCGATGCCGTCGGCTGCCGCCTGCAAGGCCCGCGTGGTGTCGGCCGCCAGCGCGCGCATGGGGGTGATCCACAGCACGCGCGGGCCGGTCGTACCCGCAGCCGCGGGCTCGGCGCGGCATACAGCCAGCGCGCCAAACCAGGCGGCGAGCGTCTTGCCAGCGCCCGTGGTGGCGTGCAGCAAGCCGCTGCGGCCCGCTGCCATGTGGGCCCAGACCTCGCGCTGAAAGGCAAAGGGTTGCCAGCCCTGGGCGGCGAACCAGGCCTCGGCATGGTGGGCGATGACGGGGGCCTCGGGTCGGACCCGGGCGGGTGTATCCGACTTGCGCGACTTCCGTGAGTTCCGCGAGTTCCGCGCTGCGGGCGCCGACCCCGAAGGCTGGGCGTCTGCAGCCACAGTGCCTGCTTCCGCTGTGTCTTCATCGGC
Organism: uncultured beta proteobacterium; assembly: GCA_903885585.1. Lineage (GTDB taxonomy): Bacteria > Pseudomonadota > Gammaproteobacteria > Burkholderiales > Burkholderiaceae_C > Rubrivivax. The sequence goes on along the minus strand of CAISJH010000388.1, from coordinate 1,521 downwards.
CACGGCAGTGCGGCGGCGCGCCCGCGCACGCCGCAGCGCCGCCACCTGGGTGCCGACGTTGGGGCCGGGCGGCAGCGCGCTGAACTTGCTCACGGTGGGTGGGGACGGAAGACGCTCATGGCAGCAGCTTACGCGGGCGACGGCATGACCTGGGTTTCCCAGGCGTTCCCCTGGCGTGAACCGAGCCTGAAGGGGCGACCGCTTGGAGTGTGGGATGCACTGTCCATCAGCCCGAATTCACCCCAGGCGCTTGCGGGCGCAGGGCTTCGATGCGAGAGTGCGGGCCCCGCATACCGCAACGCACGCCCCATGTACATCCCAGCACACTTCGCCCAGACCAACCCCGAGGTCTTGCACCGCATCATGCGCGAGCACCCGCTGGGCACCCTGGTGCGCACCGAGGAAGGCGCCCTGGACGCCGACCACATTCCCTTCGAGTTCGACCCCGAGGCCGGGCCGCTGGGCACGCTGAAGGCACACGTGGCGCGCGCCAACACCCTGTGGCAACGCTGCCCTACGGGCACGCCGGTGCTGGTGATCTTCCGCGGCAACGAGGCCTACATCTCGCCCAACTGGTACCCCAGCAAGCACGAGACGCACCGCCAGGTGCCGACCTGGAACTACGAGGTGGTGCACGCCCACGGCACGCTGAGCATCCACGACGACGAGCGCTACGTGCGCGCTCTGGTGGCGCGCCTGACGCGCCACCATGACGCCGCCGAACCGAAACCCTGGAAGATGGGCGAGGCGCCGCCGGACTACATCCAGATGATGCTGAGCAACATCGTGGGCATCGAGGTCCGCATCACCTCACTGGTGGGCAAGTCCAAGCTGAGCCAGAACCGGGAGGCTCGCGACCGCCGCAACGCGGCGGACACGCTGCAGACCCGGGGGCACGAAGGCCTGGCCGAGGCCATGCGCCAGGGCGTCCCGCCGACTTGACGTCGCTCTGAAGTCGCTCTGGTGTCGGTTCGGCGCGGCTCTGCCCCGCGGTTGACGCCAACGCTACGCCGTCAACAGACGCGTCATGCGCTGCACATGCGCCGCCGGGTCTTCGAGCTGCCCGCCCTCGGCCAGCACGGCCTGGTCGAACAGCACGTGGGCCAGGTCGTCGAACTGCGCATCGGACTCCAGCTTCTTGACCAAGGCGTGGCCTGGATTGACCTCCAGGATGGGCTTGGTCTCCGGCGCTGACTGGCCGGCCTGCTTGAGCATGCGTGCCAGGTGGCCGCTCATGGCGCCGTCTTCCACCACCAGGCAGGCGGGTGAATCGACCAGGCGGGTGGAGGCGCGCACGTCCTTGGCGCGGTCCTTGAGCGCGGCCTGCAGCTTCTCCAGCACGGGCTTGAAGGACTCGGCCGCGGCCTCGGCCTGCTTCTTCTCTTCCTCGTCCTGCAGCTTGCCCAAGTCAAACGAGCCCTTGGCCACGCTTTGCAGCGGCTTGCCGTCGAACTCGTACAGGTGGCTGAGCATCCACTCGTCCACGCGGTCGGTCAGCAGCAGCACCTCGATGCCCTTCTT
>CAISJH010000387.1 GCA_903885585.1 uncultured beta proteobacterium | reverse complement strand
GCACGCGGATCTGGTGCGTGCGACCGGTCTTGATCGTCACGTCCAGCAGCGTGAAGCCCGCCAGCCGTTGCACCACGCGCACCAGGGTCAGGGCGTAGGCGCCATCGGGGTCATCGGCCGTGGTCACACGCACCCGGCGCTCGCCTTCGGGTGTGAGGAACTTGTGCAGCGGCGTGTCGATGACCTTAAAGCGCTCGGGCCAGTCTCCCACCACCAGAGCGGTGTAGGTCTTGCCCACGACCTTGTCGGCACCGCGGGCACGGAACTGGTCCTGCAAGTGCACGAGAGCGCTGCGCCGGCAGGCCACGAGCAGCACGCCCGAGGTCTCGCGGTCCAGCCGGTGGACAAGCTCGAGAAAGCGCGCGCCAGGCCGGGCCTGACGCAGCTGCTCGATGACGCCCGAACTGACACCGCTGCCACCATGGACCGCCACGCCCGCAGGCTTGTCCACCGCCAGGAGCTGGGCGTCCTCGAACAGCAGCGGGAAGTCCCGCGCTGGGGCCGGCGCCACCGCTACGCGCTGGGCCACCCGCACAGGCGGCACACGCACTTCGTCACCGTCGGTCAGCCGCGTGTCTGCGGATGCACGGCCGCCGTTGACCCGCACCTCGCCCGAGCGGATGACGCGGTAGACGTGGGTCTTGGGGACGCCCTTGAGCAGCCGCAGCAGGAAGTTGTCCAGGCGCTGCCCGGCCGACTCAGCGTCCACGCCCAGCCGGCGCACCGCGGGCGCGGCTGCGACAGGCACTGGGTCGGGGCCCTGGGCGGGGGAATCGGTGCGCTGCACCGGCGCAAGGGCCGTGCGCGGGCGGCGGCCGGGCCTGTCGACGCCGGGCGAAGGTTTGGCCCCTATAATCCGGCGCTCCATGTGATGCTTGCAAGTGCTTGATTTTCGGGAAGTTTACCCGGCACAGCAGCATCATCGGAGCGGCCGGCGGCCCTGTATCGGAGAGCCTCCCTCGAGTTGACCGAACGTCAGCCTCCGGCCACAAGCGTTGATGCAACGCCTGGGTAACCCGATCGGCTCCTGGCCCCCAAGTGGCCGCAGAGGTCGGATTTTCAGGTGGCAGAGACTCGAAGGACAGAACCTGTCTCGCCCGAACGATCCGGGCAGACTGCAACGAAAGATCTGGGGCTCAGAGATCCCGTCCGACTTCAGGGCGGGCCGCTGAGCCCGGCGCCAGGCCCATCGCCCGCTGTGATGAGACTCCACTCCCCCACTGCCACACCCCTGTGCGCCCTGGTACGGACGACTGAACGTCGCCGGTCAGGGCCACACTTGGCGGCTTTGCCCCGGACACCCAGGTGCCGGGCGGGGGACAGCACCGGACTCCTTCCAAGCGCCGCTGTAGGCCCTGCGCCAGCGCCAACACAGCGCCATTGAGCACCGCGTGGCTTCCGCAGGTGCGGAAGAGCCGGTGACCAGGGTGCCGTCGAGGGCGGTTCGATTTCTCGGTTCTCCCCTCTTTTCTCGTGCATCTGTAAGGGCCGGCACCCGTGGGTGAACGGCCGGTGGAGCGTGCGGGCAGCGGCAGTGGGTCGCGTCCGGACGCCCCGTTGCAGCGGCCATGCCCCTTGGGCTGGCAACTGCGGGTTGGTGACCTGCCGTCGTAGCAGGCCCGAGGAGTGCACGAGACATGAAGCGCATGCTGATCAACGCCACGCAGCCGGAAGAGCGGCGCCTGGCGATCGTCGACGGCCAGAAGCTGATCGACTTCGAAACCGAGATTGAAGGGCGCGAGCAGCGCAAGGGCAACATCTACAAGGCCGTGGTCACGCGGGTCGAGCCCGCCCTGGAGGCCTGCTTCGTCGAGTACGGCGAAGACCGCCACGGTTTCCTGCCCTTCAAGGAGATCTCCCGCAACTACTTCCGCGACGGCGTGGACGTGCGCACGGCACGCATCCAGGACGCCATCAAGGAGGGCCAGGAACTGCTGGTGCAGGTGGAGAAGGAAGAGCGCGGCAACAAGGGTGCGGCGCTGACCACTTTTGTCAGTTTGGCAGGGCGCTACCTCGTGCTGATGCCCAACAACCCGCGCGGCGGTGGCGTGAGCAGGCGCATCGAGGGCGAGGAGCGCGAAGAACTCAAGGAAGCGCTGGACCAGCTCGAATACCCCAAGGGCATGAGCCT
>CAISJH010000386.1 GCA_903885585.1 uncultured beta proteobacterium | reverse complement strand
GCTGCTGAAGGAGACCTTCGACGAATGGACGCAGCGCACCGGCCACGTGATCCTGGAGCGCTACGGCATGAGCGAGACCGTGATGCTCACCTCCAACCCCTGCCGTGCGGCTGACGGCCAGCGCCTGGGCGGCACCGTGGGCTACGCGCTGCCCGGCGTGGACGTGCGCGTGCATGGTGACCAGGGCCAGGCCCTGCCGGCGGGCGAGATCGGTGGCATCGAGGTGCGCGGGCCGAATGTTTTCCACGGCTACTGGCGCATGCCGGAGAAGACAGCCGAGGAGTTCACCGCCGACGGCTGGTTCAAGACCGGCGACGTGGGGCGTATGGAGGCCGATGGCCGCGTCACCATCGTCGGACGCAGCAAAGACCTGATCATCAGCGGCGGCTACAACGTCTACCCCGCCGAGATCGAGGGCCTGATCAACGAGATGCCCGGCGTGGCCGAGAGCGCCGTGGTGGGCCTGCCCCACCGCGACTTTGGCGAAGGCGTGATCGCGGTGGTGGTGCCCAAGCCCGGCGCCACGCTGGACGGCGCGCAGATGGTGACCGCGCTCAAGACGCGCATCGCCAACTTCAAGGTGCCCAAGCAGGTGTTCATCGTGGCCGATCTGCCGCGCAACGCCATGGGCAAGGTGCAGAAGAACCTGCTGCGGGAGCAGCACAAGGGTTTGTTCAGGGCATAAAGCCGCACAGCGGCCTGTCAGCGCCACCCCCCACCCCGGCAAGGGTGGGGGATTTCACCCAAGTGGCTGGGGCACAAGCCCCAATCACGAGGAGATAGGGCCGCAACATTGCGCCAAGTCATTGATTTCATTAAGGCCAAAGACCTGGCACAGAGTCTGCTGATATGGAGTCATGTCCGCCGCGACATGTCCTCAACGCAACTCCCAGGAGCCCCGCCAATGAAGTCCCGTATCGTCCTGACCCTGTGTGCTGCCACCTTCGCAGCCACCAGCCTGCTGGCTCCTCTGTGCGCCGCTGCAAAGAATTCCAACAGTCTGGGTAAGGGGGTGAAGTGCAGCTGGGTGCTGGTCAAGACCGATGGCATCACGAATGTCTACCAGCAGGTCTGCCGCAAGAGCGGCGTCTGAGCCAACACTCGGCACGCCACTTCAGAGCTTCAACTTGCTAGCACCCACAAGGAACCTCATCATGTCCAAGCCCCACGGTATCCGCCGCCTGATCACCGCCCTGGCAGCGTCCTTCGCCCTCGTCTGCGTGCTATCTCCGCTGCCCTCTCAAGCTCGAGAAGGCTCAAGCAGCAAGAGCGTTGGCAAGGGCATCAAGTGCCGTACGGTGGTGACCACTGACAAGGTGACCGGCCAAGTCACCGTCATCCAGGTCTGCGCCAAAGGCGTCTGACTTGACCGGTCACGCCGGCACCAAACCAGCCAGCAGGTGGGCCCTGCCTCGCATGCTGGCTGGCTTGCTTTGCACAGTCAGCTGTTGGCACGCCGCCACGGCCGCGCCAGCCGAGGTCAACACCGAGGTGGGCATCGGCAGTGAGACCCAGTCCTCGCCACTGTTCCGGCTGTCGTCCCTGGGTACGCCCATCTACCTGGGGGGTCTGCAGCGGCTGCGCAGCGAGCACTTGACGGCCAGCACCAGCATGAACTGGCTTTCGGAGCCCAGCAAGGCAGTGCATGTGTCGATGGCCGCCAGCGCCATGGTCAAACATGCGCCCGCGCGATCCGACTTCGATCTCACTTTATTGACGGTGCAGCCGACGTTGCACTGGGCCCTGGCGGGACTGAGCCTCGGTACAGGCCCGAATTGGCAGCGCATCGGAGTGTCAGGCCGCCACTTCCGAGACACGCCCGGATGGCAAGTGTCCATGTCCCTGCCTCAGGATGAAAACCTGCTGACCCTGCTGATGGAACGCGGCCGCTATCGCCACACGTCCGAATGGCAGGACCTGGACGCGAACGCGACCACGGCATTGCTCCAATGGCAGCGCTCCTTCAAAGGCGGCTCCGTGGAGACCGCCCAGTTGACCCTTCACGCAGGGCAGGAGTCCAACCTGCACGGCCTCGCAGAACTCAGCCAACACAGCCGGGCGCTGCAATGGGGTGCGGACGGTCAGCTGGCGGGCTTGAACTGGTCCTTTCTGGGCAGCTGGCAGCGCAGTCGCTTTCGCGCTTCGGTCTTCGAGGGCGAAGCGCCTCGGCGCGATCGGTCCTGGACCCTGGACATGGCGATCACGAAGCCGCTGGACAGCCGGCACGCACTGAAGTTCAGCTTCAGCCACAGCAGGAATCACTCGTCGGTGCCCCTGTACGATCAGCGGTACCGACAACTCAGCTGTTCGGTGACCAGCCGCTGGTGACCGCGCCCACGATACGCTACGTCAGAGCGGAGCCTTCTGCGCAACGCCCACGACACGCCTGCCCCTCCATGTCGCCCACGCCGGCTCCGCGACCCTTTCACCTCCTGCGCTGGTTTGCCGTGCTCAGTGCCATCGTGATCGCGCTGGGAGCCAGCGTGCTGGCCTGGGTCATCTCGAGCTTTCTGACCGAGCAAATGTTCCGCCGCGAGGCCAACCTTTCCAGCGAGTTCGTCCACAACGTGCTGGTGTCCGACGGGTCGATCGCATACCTGAAGCACACCAACGATGCAGCGCTCAACGAGCGCTTCAGAAGCACCATTGCCCACCTCACCAACATGCGCGAGGTGATGCGCACCAATGTCTACGGCAGTGACCGCAGTGTGCTCTGGTCCTCCGATGCCGACCTGATCGGCCAGCGTTTCGCTGACAACCATGAGCTCGATGAAGCCATGACAGGTGAGCTGGTGGTCGAGGCCGGACGCATCACTGAAGATGCCCGGCTCAAGCGGGAGCACCAAGGGTTATCGAAGTCTGCCGTCTTCTTCATCGAAACCTATATCCCGATCAGGGAAGCGGCCGGCCAGCCCGTCATCGGCGTCGTCGAGCTCTACAAGGCACCCCTGGCGCTGACGGAGGCCATCCACGAAGGGCAATGGCGTGTGGCAACGGCAGCAGCGTCGGGCGCCCTGGTGCTGTACGGCAGTCTGTTCTGGCTGGTTCGCCGGGCTGACCGGACGATGCGCCGCCAGCAACAGTTGCTCCGAGAGTCAGAGACGCTGGCCGTCATTGGCGAGATGGCGTCATCGGTGGCTCACAACATCCGCAATCCACTAGCGTCCATTCGATCCTCGGCTGAACTCAATCTGGACTCGACAGACGCGCACGCCGCAGAAGGCTTCCACGACATCCTGCGGGACGTCGACCGTATCTCCTCTCGCATCACCGAGTTGCTGCACATGTCGCAACAGGGGCCCACCGATAGCCGGCACATCAACCTTGTGGGCCTGCTTCAGGATTGTGTGAGGGAGCAGTTGGACGCCTTCCACCGGCAACAGCAGTCCTTGGAGTTCGCACCACCTTCGTTGCCGGCCCTGGTGCAGGCGGATCCACACTTGATGCAGCAGGTTCTGCACAGTGTCCTGGCCAATGCCAGCGAAGCGATGTCGGCGGGTCGCACCTGCATGGTCAGCGTTCGCGAGGCAGGCCCCTCCTGGGTGGTCGAGATAGCGGATGAAGGGCCGGGTATGGGCGCCGACACCATCACGCAGGTCTTCCGTCCATTCTTCACCACCAAGCCCAAGGGCCTCGGTCTGGGCCTGCCCTTGGCGCGACGTATCGTCGAGCGGATGAATGGACGCCTGACGCTGCGCAGCCTGCCTGGCGAAGGCACCACGGTCACGATCGAGTTGCCAAAAGTCTGAGTCGCATGTCCAGCATCCTGATCATCGACGACGAAGAGACCTACGCAAAGAACGTGGCGCGGTATCTGGCGCGGGAAGGCCACGAGACCAGCACGGCGGCCACGCTGTCACAAGGACTGCACATGTTCCGGGATCTGTCGCCCGACGTGGTGATACTGGACTACCGGTTGCCAGACGGCACTGGTTTGGAGTTCCTGCAGCAGGCCCGAAACGTACAGTCAGACGCGCACATCATCCTCATCACGGGACACGGCACGATCGAGCTAGCTGTCGAGGCCATGAAGGCCGGCGCAGATGACCTGCTGACCAAGCCGGTGGCCCTGAGCGCACTGCGTGATCGCATCGACGCGCTGACCCAACGCCAGCGCGCCTCGAGCCGGCTGAAGTTCTTCGAGGCCCGTGAGCGGGAGGCCAGCCAGTCCATTCTGGGCGAGTCAGCAGCCATGCAGGCCCTGGTCCAACGCATTGAGCGTGTCGCCGCGGTCGAGGGAGACGGGATGCTGCCGCCCGTGCTGATCACGGGAGAGACCGGGACCGGCAAGGAACTCGTGGCGCGGGCATGCCACTTCTGGAGTGCTCGCCGAGACCGCCCCTTCATTGAGATCAACTGCGCCGCGCTTCCGGCCCAGCTGTTGGAGAACGAACTGTTTGGACACGAACGCGGCGCCTTCACGGACGCCCGGGAGCGCAAGATCGGGCTCATCGAAGCCGCTGACGGCGGAACGCTCTTCCTCGACGAGGTTGGCGAGATGGACCTCGTCCTTCAGGCCAAGCTGCTCAAGGTGATCGAAGATGGTCGGTTCCGACGCATCGGGTCGGTCCAGGAGCAGCAGGTGCATGTACGGATCGTGGCCGCCACCAACCGCGAACTCGAGCTGCGGGTGGAGGAAGGCGCTTTCAGGGCCGACCTGTACTTCCGGCTGCGGGTGCTGCAACTCAACGTTCCGGCCTTGCGGGAGCGCGAGGGTGATGCCGGTTTGTTGGCCCGGCACTTCTGCGAAGAGTTCGCGCGTCGGTACCGTCGCCCGCACCTGCGGCTGCGCGACGATGCACAGGTGCTGGTGCAAGCACACCGCTGGCCCGGCAACGTCCGGGAACTGCGCAACGTCATGGAGCAGGCCGTCCTACTGGCTGCGGGTGATCTCATCACCCCTCAAGACCTGATGCTGCCCGCTTCCGCGATGCATACCGGTGCCGCACATACCCCCCCCGGGCATGAGCCATCCGCGCCAGCCAGCGGGTCTGTCCTGGAACGGATGGAACGCGACATGCTGCTGAACGCTTTGCACGACGCCCAGAACAATGTCTCCCAAGCAGCGCGTCTGCTCGGCATTAGTCGGGATACCTTGCGCTACCGCATGGAGAAACACCAGATCCGAGGCTGAAGATCGGTCTAGCGGTGGAGGCCGCAGCCGTAGGGATGAAAGGTGGCGGCTCAGGGCACCGGTTGAGCTCGCTGCAGCCTGCTCAGGGCCGAAGGCCCAGTGCGTGCAGCACCCACCCCGTCGCCGCGCAGGCCAGCAGCACCTTCACGGTACCGACCTTGAAGCGCATCAAGGCCAGGGCGGCGGCCACCGCCAGGGCCAGGGCCGCCACATCCAGCCCCCCGCTCAGCCCGGCAGGCCAGAAGGTATGGGTGGCGAAGAACAGGGCCAGGCTGGCGATGACGCCCACCACCGCCGCGGTGACTGCCGTCAGCGGCGCGGTGAAGCCCAGCCGGCCGCGGGTGGCCTCCACCAGCGGACCACCCGCCAGAATGAACAGGAACGAGGGCAGGAAGGTGAAGAAGGTGGCCACGCAGGCCCCCAGCACCCCGGCGGCCAACAGAGCGTCGGGCCCCAGCACCTCCTTCTGCCAGCCTCCGAGAAAGCCCACGAAGGCCACCACCATGATGAGCGGC
>CAISJH010000385.1 GCA_903885585.1 uncultured beta proteobacterium | reverse complement strand
GTGGCGCGCGCCCCGGGTGGCTCGTCCTCGGGGGCGGCGGTGTCCGTGGCGGCCGGCCTGTGCGTGGCCGGCCTGGGCTCGGACACGGGCGGCTCCATCCGCATTCCTGCCGCACTGTGCGGTCTGGTGGGCTTCAAGAACACGCAGTCGCGCGTGCCCATCGCGGGTGCCTTCCCCCTGTCGCACACGCTGGACACGGTGTGCGCCATGGCCGTGTGCGTGGACGACTGTCTGACCGTGGACGGCGTGCTCTCCGGCAGCCCCTTGCCGGCGGTGCTGCGCCCATTGGATGGTGTGCGGCTGGCCGTGCCGCAGACCCTGGTGCTGGACGGCCTGGACGCGACGGTGAGCGCAGCCTTCGCCCGCGCGCTGACGCGCCTGTCGGCGGCCGGTGCCCGCCTGGTAGAGGTGCCGCTGAAGGAATTGACCGAGGTGGCGGGCATCAATGCGCCCGGTGGCTTCTCGCCTGTGGAGGCCTGGGCGGTGCACCGGGAGGACATGCGCACCCAGCGCGAGCGCTATGACCACCGCGTGGCCGCGCGCATCGCCCTGGGCGAGCCGGTGTCCGCGGCCGACTACATCGTGATGCAGCAGCGCCGACGCGACTGGATCGCCCGCATGGGCCGCGCGCTTCAGGGCTTTGACGCGATGCTGTGCCCGACGGTGCCCATCGTTGCGCCGCCCGTGGCCGATCTGCTGGCCAGCGACGAGGCCTTCTTCAAGGCCAACGGCCTGCTGCTGCGCAACACCTTTGTCGGCAACTTCCTCGACGGCTGTTCCTTTAGCCTGCCCTGCCACGCCGAGGGTGAACTGCCCGTGGGCCTGATGCTCACCGCCCCGGGCGGGCAGGACGCCGCACTCGCCGGCGTGGCGCTGGCGGTGGAGGCGGTGCTGGGCCGATGACCATCCGCCTGCACGTCGACCATACCCTGGTTGAGCTCGACGAGTTTGGTCTGCCCGAAGGCGCGGCGCGCCATGCGCAGGTGCGTCGGGTGCAGCCCGGTGACGCCTTGCGTCTGTTCGATGGGCGGGGCCACGAGCATGCCGCGCAGGTGCTGGAGATGGGCCGCAAGGCGGTGGTGGTCCGCGTCGGGCCGGCCTGCGCGACCCTGCCTGAGATGCCACAGCGCCTCACGCTGGCCCTGGGCATGCCGGCCAACGAGCGCATGGACACTTTGGTGGAAAAGGCCACCGAGCTGGGCGTGCACGCCATCCAGCCGCTGGAGTGCGAGCGTTCGGTGCTGCGCCTGTCAGGCGAGCGGGCGCAGCGCAAGCGCGAGCACTGGCAGGCGGTGGCGGTGGCGGCCAGCGAGCAGTGCGGCCGCGCCTGGGTGCCGCAGGTGGGCGAGGTTCAGTCGCTGGCGGGGTGGCTGCAGGGGCTGGCGCCAGCGGGTGCTGATTCGGCGTCAAGCACGGGGCGCCTGGTGTTGAGCTTCAGCGCGGATGCCTTGTCACCGACGACGGCCCTGCGTGCCCTGGATCTCAGGAGCGTTGGCGTTCAGTCGGTGCTGGCCTTGTCCGGCCCGGAAGGGGGCCTGTCGCCCGCCGAAGAGGCGGCAGCGCGGGCCGTGGGTTTTCAGCCCGTGACCCTGGGCCCGCGCGTGCTGCGTGCCGACACGGCCCCGCTGGCCTTGCTGGCTTGGTGGGACTTGCGCGGCTGAGGTCGCTCAACCTCGTGCCGAGCCCGCCACCAGGTCGAAGCGGAACATGCGGCACTCGATCGGGCCGTTCCACATCGGCACGCGCCGGCTCTCCTTCAAGCGCATCAGCGAGGGCAGCTTCATGTCCGGGCTCAACAGCCACGCTGTCCAGCCGGGGTAATGGCGCTTCCAGTGGGAGGCCAGTCCGCTGAAGAACTCGGCTGAGCTGCCGCTGGCCTCGAACCCCTCGCGGCTTTCGCGAGAGGAGCCGGGCATGCCCCTGGCTCCATCCCGGGCCATTCCTCTGGCCACACCTTTGGCCTCGATGCGCTCGCCATAGGGTGGGTTGAGCAGCATCACCCCCGCGGCGGCTGGCGCGGGGCGCTGCAGCGCATCCGCCGTCTTGAACTCGATGGCGTGGTGCACCCCGGCGCGGCGCGCGTTGCGGGCGGCGAAGTCGGTCATGCGAAAGCTCACGTCGCCGGCAAACACCGGCACCGCCGGGGCGTGCACGCGCGCCTGGGCCTGCTCGCGCATCGCCTGCCACTGCGGCAGCAGTGTGCGGAAGGGCAGCATGCGCTCGAAGGCGAAGCGGCGTTGCAGCCCCGGGGCCATGCCGCAGGCCATCTGCGCGGCCTCGATGGCGATGGTGCCCGCGCCGCAGCAAGGGTCGAGCAGCGGGCCGTCCTGCGCCCGGCCCTGCCAGCCGGCGGCTGCCAGCATGGCCGCAGCCAAGGTTTCCTTCAGTGGCGCTTCGCCCTTGACCTCCTGGCGTCCGCCCTGGGCATCGCGCCAGCCGCGTTTGAACAGCGCCTCGCCCGAGGTGTCGGCAAACAGCGTGGCGTGGTCGGGGCCCACGTACAGCACCAGCGGCAGGTCGGGGTGGCGCGTGTCCACGCTGGGGCGCTCGCCCGTGGCTTCGCGCATCACGTCGCACACGGCGTCCTTGATGCGCAGCGCGGCGAAGTTCACGCTGCGCAGCGGGCTGCCCTGGGCGTTCACGTCCACGCGCAAGGTCTGCGCGGGCGTGATCCAGTCGGGCCAGGGCACGCGCCGCGCCAGGTCGTAGAGGTCGTGCTCGTCGCGGTAGGGGCCGTCCACCAGCGGCCACAGCACGCGCTGGGCGATGCGGCTTTCCAGGTTCAGCCGCAGAGCCTGCAGTCCGTCACCCTGCGCCCAGATGCCGCCGCGGCCGGCCTGGGCGGGGCGGCCGGTCAGGCGCTGCACTTCCTCGGCCAGCAAGGCCTCGGAGCCGCCTGCCGCCGGCAGGAAGAGGTCTACCGTGCGGTTCAGGAGAGCCTGTGTTTCGCCTTGCGGCGGGCGTGGGTGGGTCATGAGGGGCTCAGAGCCTGAGAAGGGTGATGGCGTGCCCGAGCGCCCGAGCGGGTGGGCGGATGGTCGGTGGAACGTGGGGGCAGTTCACAGGCCCTCAAATCGCCTTGCGCAGGTTGGCCGGGGCGATCTTCAGCGCCTCGCGGTACTTGGCCACCGTGCGGCGCGCCACCTGGATGCCCTGTTCCTCCAGCATCTCGCTCAGCGTGCTGTCGGACAGGGGCTTCTTCGGGTCTTCCGCCGCCACCATCTGGCGGATCAGCGCCCGCACCGCAGTGCTGGAGGCGTTGCCGCCGGTCTCGGTGTTCAGCGAGCTGCCGAAGAAGTACTTCAGCTCGAAGGTGCCTTGCGGCGTGGTCATGTACTTGGCGGTGGTCACGCGCGAGATGGTGGACTCATGCAACCCCAGTTCGTCCGCAATCTCGCGCAGCACCAGGGGCTTCATGGCGATCTCGCCGTGGGTGAAGAAGGCCTTCTGCCGTTCCACGATGGCCTGGCTCACGCGCAGGATGGTGTCAAAACGCTGCTGGATGTTCTTCATGAACCAGCGCGCCTCCTGCAGCCGCGCCGACATCGGCCCGCCGCGTTGGCCGCGGATGGCCGCGGCGTAGAGGTCGTTGATGCGCAGGCGCGGCATCACGTCCGGGTTCAGCACCACCTTGAAGCCCCGCCCGCTGCGCTGCACCACCACGTCAGGCACCACGATCTGTGACTGCGCGTCGGCAAAGGGTCGGCCGGGCTTGGGCTCGCAGGCCAGGATCAGCGCCTGGGCCTGGCGCAGCAGGGCCTCGTCGGCGCCGGTGGCGGTCATCAGCCGCTTCACGTCCCGCCGCGCCAGCAGGTCCAGGTGCTCGGCGCACAGCGCCAGTGCCACCTCGCGGGCCGGGGTGGCCGGGCCTGCGCGCAGTTGGATCGTCAGGCATTCCGACAGCGAGCGCGCGCCCACGCCGGGCGGGTCCAGGCGCTGCAGCCAGTGCAGGGCGCAGCGCAGCCGGCTGCGCAGGTCGTCGACGTCGTCCTCGTCCAATCCGCCGGAAAGTGATTCAGCGATGTCATCCAACGGATCGGCCAGGTAGCCCTCTTCGTTGAGGGACTCGATCAGCACCATCAGGGCTGCGGCGTCCCCGGCCGACAGCCGCAGGCCCGGGATCTGGCCGCGCAGGTGGTCGGCCAGGCTGACGTCGAGGGCGCGCCGCTCCTGCGGGTCCAGGTCGTCGTCGCCCGCGGGGCCGGCCGCGCCGGGCGAGGAGGGCAGCTCGCGGATGCCGTCGAAGTCATCGGCCTCGGTGCCGTTGGCCCAGTCGTCCCGCTCGGTGCTGCCGAACTCCGCAGCATCAAGCTCTCTGCTGGCCTCTGGGCCCTCGGCCCCCACCTCGCTGGCGGCGTCTCCTTGGGCTTGCTGCTCCCGCTCGCTGGTGCGGTCGGGCGGCGCGGCACGTTCCAAGGGCGACTCCCACACGGCGCCGGTGTCGTCCTCGGGCTCCAGAAAGGGGTTCTGCTCGAGCATCTGCTCGACTTCCTGGTGCAGCTCCAGCGTGGACAGCTGCAGCAGGCGGATGGACTGTTGCAGCTGTGGCGTGAGCGCCAGGTGCTGGGAGAGCCGGACCTGCAGGGAGGTGCGCATGCCTACATCCGGAAGTGCTCGCCCAGGTAGACGCGGCGCACCTGCGGGTTGTCGACGATCTCCTGTGGGGTGCCTTCGGCCAGCACCAGGCCGTCGCTGATGATGTAGGCGCGGTCGCAGATGCCCAGCGTCTCGCGCACGTTGTGGTCGGTGATGAGCACGCCGATGCCGCGTGCACGCAAGAAGCCGATGATGCGCTGGATCTCGATGACGGCGATGGGGTCCACGCCGGCGAAAGGCTCGTCCAGCAGGATGAAGCGCGGCCGGGTGGCCAGGGCGCGGGCGATTTCCACGCGGCGGCGCTCGCCGCCGGACAGCGCCGGGGCCGGCACGTCTCGCAGCTTCTCGATGCCCAGCTCGGCCAGAAGCTGCTCCAACTGCTGCTCCAGTGCCTCGGGTTTGAGCTGCTTGCCGTCGGCGTCTTGCTGCAACTCCAGTACCGCACGCACGTTCTCCTCAACCGTGAGCTTGCGGAATATGGAGGCCTCTTGCGGCAGGTACGACAGACCCAGGCGCGAGCGCCGGTGGATGGGCAGCCCCTGCACCTCCTGACCGTCGATGAGGATGCGCCCCGCGTCAGCCCGTACCAGGCCCACCACCATGTAGAAGGTGGTGGTCTTGCCGGCGCCGTTGGGGCCGAGCAGGCCCACCACCTCACCGCCGCTGACGGCCAGGTGCACGTCTTTGACCACCTTGCGCGCACCGTAGCGTTTCTGCAGGCTGGTGGCCTCCAGCCGGCTGGTCGCGGCAACGGGGCCTGCGGATTCGGTGCGGGCCGGCGCGATGGTGCTGGGCCCGCCCATCACTTGGTGGCAGGGCCAGAGCGCGCGGGGCCGGGGGCCTTGCCCTGACCTGACGCTGGGGCCGCAGGCGCGGGGGCCTCGTTGCGGGGGCTCAGCAGCATGCGTACGCGTCCGCTGGGATTGGCCGGTGTGCGGGCACCACCGTCCACGGTGAAGACTTCCGTGCGGTTGTCCCAGGTGATGAGGTTGCCGGTGATCTCGTCGGCCAGTTGCGGC
>CAISJH010000384.1 GCA_903885585.1 uncultured beta proteobacterium | reverse complement strand
TACCGACACCGCATCGATCCAGGGCATCACGCGGATCAGCTCCTCGCCCATTTCGCCGTGGAACGAGGCACCGCCGAAGGCGATCGGCAGCGTGGGCGCACGCTGCTTGATCCGCCGGGCCAGCGCCGCCGAGGCCATGGTTTGGAAGAACAGGCAGCTGAAACCGACGGCCTGCAGACCAGGAATGTCGAGCACCTGATCGCAGCAGCGATCCAGAAAGGCTGGCACCACCCGGTCACGGATGTCAAGCAGCAACGCGCGCGGGTCCGGCACCCGCAGGCTGCGCAGCTCGATCGGACAGTGGTCGAAGAACGACTCGTCCGAGGGGCCGAAGGGTTCGTCCCACACCTGCTTGGCGAACAGCCATTCCCCAAGTTGGGCATTGTTGCCCCGCATCTTGCCCACCGTCTCGTACAGGCCGATCCCGAGGATGGCCATGAAGTCGAAGTTGAAGAGCTTGACGTGGCAGTCCAGCCCAGCCTGTTCGAACTGCGCCTTGAACTGACCCACGGCCAGCGGCGGCTGCAAACAGGTGGCAAAGGGCATCACGGGAAAAGCGATCACGAGCTCAGAACTCCTCAAGCGTCTTCAACACAGGGCATCTGTCCCACCCCGCTTGCAGCACCGCCTGGCGCAGGCTGTCTGCCAGCGCAACAGCGGACCGCCCAGGTCCACGCGCAGCCCACGGCTGCGCGTGAGCGGGATCAAATGAATGGGAGACCGGGAATGACGTTGATGGCGCAAGGCCCGACATCCGCCAGGACGAGGATGTCGACGCCACAGGCGTTACCCGCGCACACACCGGCACCCACCGCCGCGCCGCAGACATTACCCGCACAGGCTCCTACGCCCGCGTCGGCGCCGCAGGCGCTGCCCGCCCCAGCCGCTCCGGGGCAGGCGGCCGCTCCGCAAGCGCCACCCACGCCAGCATCCGCGCCACAAGCGGCTGCGCCACAAACGGTACCGACTCCCACAGCAGCAGCACAAGCCGCAGCTCCGCAGGCTGTCCCTGCCGCAGCCGATGCACCCCCGCTATCCTTTCCGCAGGCTGTCGCCTTGCTGGCCTCCGCTGCGCAACCCTTGCCACCGGCAACGGCTTCCAGCTGGTCGTCACCCAACTCCTGGCTGGCCAACTCCTCCTGCGTCTCCCAGTCGGCCAGTTGCTCGGCGCTGACCATGGTGCTGTCCTCGATCGCCGTGAAGCGCAACACCGCGCGGTAGGTCTCGTAGTCCATCGAGATCTCCGCCGTCGGCGTGCCGTTCAAGCCGCGCGACACCTCGGCCTTCTCGCCATCCACCGCCACCGTGAACCGCGCGTCACGGTCAGTGATCGTGAAGTGCACCACCGCCTCCCAGTCACCGACGGACTTGGGCGAATAGATCCGCGGCAGCAGGTACTCGAAGGCGAAGGCAATGCGCTCTTGGTCGCTGGGCGGGTGGCTGGCGTCAGGAAAGCGCCGCGCCAGTTCCTGGAACGAAGCGATCACCACCGTCGGGCTGAACGGGAACGCGCGCTGGAAGTTACGCAACTCCTCCAGGTGGTCGGTCTTGATGCGCCCGGCCAGGTAGGCATGTTCCGGGCTGACCAGGGCCATGTTGTCGGCAAAGGGCTTATCGATGAATTGCATGTGTCTCTCCTTGGAATGCTGGGAAAGTCTTCGAGTGGCGTCAGCAAACGGCCGCGATCTCCACCCTCACCGGTAGCGGGAAAGGGCGGGAGCGGCCCGAGATGACCGGGAAGTCATTCAGGTTGTGGTTGGCGCCCACGCTGGCGGCGCTGGTGGCGAGCACGTCGTCGGCGATGTCCTCTCGCCGGACCACGCCCATCTTTTCCGCACGCAGGAAGATGCGTTCGTTGAAATTGAACTTCCAGCTCGGGCAGGGCAGGATGCCGGCCTCGCCATGGGTCTGTTCAGGGTGGATGAACTTGAACGCGCACATGCCCGAGCAGATCGGCAGGATCTTGCATTCCCGGCACACCGGGTTGTCCAGTGGGGTCCAGGCCAGCCACTTCTTGAAGATCGGGTTGTCGGCAAACTTCTCCGGCTCGAATATTGAGCCCACCTTCAGCTTCGACAGGTGCATGGTGTCCCAGCACTTGTGGATGCTGCCGTCTGGCGCCAGCAGCAGGCCATTGGGCCGCACCGCCTGGCAGTTGCCCATGAACAGCGGCGGCTTGGGCAGACCGCAGAGTCCCTGATCGATGCCGTAGCGGTAGAACTCAGCCTCCAGGCGGCCATAGGCGGCCTTGCCGATCTCCACCTCCGAGCATGACTGGCAGGAATCGGTGATCGCTTCCACCGGGGCGAAATAAAGGCCGAAGGTCTTGCGCCTGGCAAACCCGCGGCGGGCCAGATCGTCGATCAGCTCGCGTACCTGTCCGGCGTTGCGCTCGTCGACGTTCACACGGCCGCTGATCTGCAGCGGCACGGCGTCGATCACCTCGCGCAAGTTGTCCACGATGATGTCGTAGGTCGGCCGGCCACTGGTCAGCAAGCGGCGCTGGTCGTGGAAAGCCGCCGGCCCGTCAAAGGTGACCTGCGCCCCGGTGACCTTCAGCGATACCAGCTCCTTGGCGACCTTGGCTGTCAGGAAGTAGCCATTGGTCACGATAAAGCCGTCGTAGCGCACCCGGTACTTGCGGCACAGCGCAATCATGCGACGCGACAGCGCTCTGATCGTGGGCAACCCCATCAGCGGCTCACCGCCGAACCAGACAATGCTCAGTGACTTCAAGCGCGGCAGCCGCGTCTCCAGGAAGGCGATGAAGGCGTCCTGCACCTTCTTTGACATCTTGGTGTTCGGCTTGTCCAGTCCTTGAAAGCAATAGTCGCAGGCGAAATTGCAGGACGTCGTGGGTGCGATCGTGACCGTCATGCTGGCCGAGTCAAACCGCACGGCGTGGTACTTCCGCGCATACTCGTCGAGCTCGTTCATGTCCTGCGGCACCAGGTACCCGCCGGAGAGGAAGTCACCCACCTCCGGGTCTCGGGTCGTGTGCCCTCCCTTGGCAGCACGCTCATAGAGCGAGGCCTCCTGCGCCGACCACACAGAAAAGGCCGTGCTCAGCGTGTTGTATGCCAGCCGTCGGCCGTCCTTCAGCGCCAGCACCACATTGAAGCGCGATGCGGCCGTGGGTTGGGCCACGGCCTGGGGACCCGCCGGGCTGATGGCAGGCGCGGGACTGAGGGCCGGCGCAGAGTTCATCGGGCGCTTCTCAAATGCCATTCCTTGCAGGATGGCTTGGCGGACCTGCTCACCCGCGTCGGGCATGGGCAGCGGCCGTTCGGTGACGGGTGTATCCAACGCAATCTCCTGTGAAGCAGGCGGCAGTACCACTGGGCAGCGGCCGGACTGGGTTATCTAAACATCCCGACGGCCACCACAGACGTTGACCGGTAACGTGGTCAGCGGCCATGAAACCTGCGGGATGACTGATTTGTTGATCACCCTAATGTCCTGTCAGGATTGAGCTTGCGCTATCCAAAAAGCGAAATTTCCGGCCCCTTCTCCTGCTCGCAAACCCTTAGGGAAAGTCTGGTGCTGCAGCGTGTGCGATGGTGGTGTTGAAATGCCAGCCAGGACTTTTCATGACCATGCTGCCACCGCTCTTCACCCCAGGCTGCCGACTCACCGGCCAGTACAGCGCGCATGTCATGGGCCTGGAGAGCCTGGAGAAGAACTACCGCTACACCTTCCCCCATCTGGTGGACATGGTGCCCATGACGCGCGAGCCCGTGCGCCACCGTTCCACTGGCTGGATGACGGGCAGCGTGGGCGTAGGCATCGGCGATCACTCGCCCATCCGCATCAAGACGGCCGGCACCAACGGCCTGCTGCTGTATGCGCCCATCAGCGGGCAGCTGCAGGTCCGGCAAGACGGCAGCCGCTACGCCGCGCCTCACACCGAAGGCTGGATCCTCTTCAACGAGCTGCCTGCACAGGCCGAGACGGGCGCCAACTGCGGGATCATCATCGCCCTGCAGCGCCAGCGCCTGCAGGCCACCTTTGACGTGATGATGGGCACCAAGTCGTCACCTGTGTGCCCGCGCACCCAGCTCCTGAGTCTGGACACGCCCACGGGGTCCGTGTCGGTGACGGACCTGCCGCTGCTGCTGCACCACGCCCATGCGGCCAGCCAGGACTGGCCCGGCGCCATCCCCATCGCCGAGGACGTGCTCTACCGCTTCGTGGCCCGGCTGCTGATGCCTGACAAAGGCGCCAACCCCCGCAAACTGCGCGGTCTGCGCGCCCAGCATGTGGTGGATGTGGCCTGCGGCTACATGCTGTCGCGCATCGACGAGGCCATGACGCTGACCGATGTCGAAGGTGTGGTCGGCGTGGGCACCCGGTCGCTGCAGATGGCCTTTGTAGATTGCCTGGGGGTGACGCCCAAGGCCTGGTTCAAGGAACAACGCCTGCTGCTGGCCCATCACCTCGTCACCAAGGTAGGCGAGGCCACGGTGACCAGCGCGGCAGTGGCCTGCGGCCTGAACCACTTCGGGCGCTTCGCGCAGGACTTCAAGGCGCGCTTCGGTCAGACACCCAGCGAACTTGCACGTCGCACAGCGCGCGGGGCTTTGCATTGAGGACGGACCACAGCCAAAGCAGCCTCAACGCGCCCGTCACGGGCCTTTGAGGCTCAGCCCGCCGGCCATGGACTTCATCCAGGCCAGGTCCGAGGCGATCAAGGCGCTGAAGTCGGCCGGCGCCGGGCTGGTGAACACCGTCATGCCCAGCGGCGCCACTCGCGCGGCGACCTCGAGGTCGCGCGCGGCCGCCACCAAGGCGCCGTGAAGCCGTTGCACCATGGCCTCAGGCGTGCCGGCGCGCACGGCATAGCCGCCCCAGATGCGCAGCGGCGGGACATTCACACCCGCCTCCGTCACCGTCGCAACGTCGGGCATCTCGGGCAGCCGCCGCTCATCCATGGCCGCCAACACCCGCACCAACCCCCTGGGCGCAAACTGCGCGGCAAACGCCGTGGCCACGATGGTGAAGTCCACCTCGCCACCGATCAAAGCCTTGACCATGTCGGGCCCACCTCGGAAAGGCACGTCCAAGCCCCGAAAGCCGGCCACCTTCTCGATCTGCGCAATCTTGAGGTGCTCCAGCGAACCCTGGCCAGAGGTGGCATAGGTGAGCCGGCCAGGGTGGGCGCGGCCGAAGGCGACGAGGTCGGCCAGGGTCTTGTGGGGCGAGCGCGGGCCCACCATCAGCACCATGGAGCTGTCACCCACGGCAGTGATGGGTCTCAGATCGGCCAGCAGGTCGTACGTACCGTGCACGGCCTGCACCGCCACCATGCCCGCGCTCAGGTGCAGCAGCGTGCGCCCATCGGCCGGCGCCTGCGCCAGGGCCTGCAGCGCGAGCTGGAACTGCCCGCCCGGCCGGTTGTCCACCACCACCTCCTGGCCCAGCAGGCGCTCCAACGCCGGCACGCCCGCGCGCACGCTCACGTCCACCGCCCCGCTGGCCGGCCAGGGCACGATGATGCGCGTGGCCCCTGCCGGCACAGCCGCTTGGCCCCAGGCAGCGCCCCAGGAGGACGAACCCGCCGCCAGCGCGACGGCATGTTGGAGCAGGTGGCGGCGCTTCATGCGCCGAGTGTCCGCCAGGTCAATCGCCTACGAGAGGGGTGGGACAAGGGGCGACTTGGTGCGCGGCAATGAAGGCGGCACCCGAGTCGTTGCCGAAGGCATCCATGAGCTTCAGAGCGACCCCGCCCAGCGCCGAGACTGCGCCCGCCAGGGCGGGCATCAGCGCACGGGGGCCGCAGCGGAAGCGCCTCACCCGCGCTTGAACGGCCCGGGCCTGACCTTTCTGACCTTCCTGGCCGGCGCTGACCCATAGCGGGCCGGTTCGAAGTCTAGGCGCTGCTCCCTGAGCGCCTGGCCGTCGATGCGCTCGGCCAGGCTGCGCAGGTCACGCGCGGTGACGCCCTGCTGCGCGAAGTGGGCCTGCCAGCCGTTCACCACCTCGATGACACGTGCCACCTCAGCTGCGGCTTGCTCAGTCAGCAGTCCAAAGGCCTCGCACTGCGACATCGCGTTGTCGAGCGTCGACTCCCTTCCCTGCGCGCCGCAGATGAACTCCTGGTAACCCTGGCCGGAGTTGGTGGGCAGCACGTCATACGCCGGGGCGAGCTTCAGGCGGCCATACGCCTGCGGGTGCACCACCAGCAGGGCGTGGTTCTTCTCGTGGTCATCTGTGTTGTCGATCAGGATGTTGAAGACCATGCGCCGGAAGAGCTCGCGCGCGTCGTGCTGGTTCGTGTCGTCCTGAGTGATGCCCGCGCGTCGCAGGGTGCGCGCCAGCTCTGGGTAGCCCATCTCGGGTTCCGGACCCGATGCCGCCGCCGCGCGCAGGGCCGTGCCTGCTGAAATGCTGTGGATGCGCCGACCTGGTTCGCGGTCAAAGCGGCGTACCGCAATCGCATGCGCGCCCGCCAAGCGTATGGCCTGGGTCTGCGCCACCGTGATGCCGGCGCGCTGGGCCAACGTCATCGTGACATGTTCGATGAGCGGGGAGTCGACGGGTTCGTTGTTGAAGAACTTGATGACCCACTGCACACCGTCGATGCTGATGAGCGCCTTGGGCTTGGCCCCTCCAAGGGGGCTTCCACCG